>JAUHZH010000075.1 GCA_030426065.1 Gammaproteobacteria bacterium | reverse complement strand
CCTGCGGATGACGTCTTGTATAGGGCAGTTTCACAGTCCGCTGATAGCCCAGCCGAGTACAGAACACTACACTAGATGCCGATGATATAGACAGCCATTCTCAAAACATGAGAATTTAACGTCCGCAGACAATTTCATGTTGCCTTTTGCCCTCATGATATGGTTTATAATAATAGACGACCTTTGCACCATTCGTGAACCAACGGGGTTCAGACCAAAGGTTTCAACAGGAAAAAACACAACCAGGGGTACACTTCATGTTTGAAAAGTTGTTCGGACGAGAATCAACCGGCACCTATGCCAAAAATGACCAAGACTACAAATACCACTCAACGGCCGATTTGAATCAAATCACCGCTTTCTTAAAAGACAAAGGCAAAGAGAAACGCCGATTGATGCGTTTGGACATCCCTGGAGACCCCAACCATGCTTATGCCGTTCAAGTGGTCCCTGATGAAATGTACGACATGTGGGACTTGTTCCGCGCTCAAGCTGAAGCTTTTCACATGTGGCCGGTGTTGCATGTCAGCTGGAACCAGTACGCTTTGGGCTGGGAAAACGCCATCAAAAAGGACGATATTTTCAACCGCAACCCATTTGAATGCAAAATCACCAACGAACCATTGCACCCCAGAGCCATCATGGCAGGGGTTGATGACAGCCACGTTCAACTGTTGGTCAAAGATTTTGACACCCGCTATTCAGCGAAGCTGCCAGAAAAGTTAGCTTATTTATTGGACCATTTGGACATCAGTGACGGCATCAAAGACCGCGCCAAATATTTGGTTGACCAAGGCCAAGTCACCAGCTTCATTGGCATCACCAAATGGCTGATTGATCAAGAAGAAGTCAAAAACCTGCCCACCAGAGACCTCAAAGAACAGGCCAAATACCTGTCTTGGTTTGAACCTGACAATGTTCACTATGCCTTGATACTCCTGCCCGTCGAACATTCGTGGGAAGCATTGGCTTACATGCGGTTTCATGGCACAGAAGGCGGTAAGAGCGCCGCCGTGGTTTCCATGCTCAAGCACTGGAACGAACAATACGGCGCAGAACTGGTTTCGCATTATGGCACCATGTTACAACTGAAATCATCCCGCAAACCTGACACATTGGAAGCGGCATTGCAATTGTGCCTGGAACACGAAGCGGTGGCTGAAAGTACCATGTTGACACCTGGTGTCACTGTGATTGAACACGCACAAGTGTTGCAACACAAATACAGCTGGTTTTGGAACCACACCGATTGATAAAAAGCAGGACCCAAAAAAGACGAGATCAATGACTTGAAGTTGCATTCAACTTATAATGCCACCACTTTTAAGTCATTGTCCACGCCATCATGAAGCGGATCACTTCAGCCTTGTTCATTCTGTCGTTCATCACCTTGATTGGATGCCAAGCCAGCACCCCAGAAATTCAACACATCAATGGTTTCGCTCAAGGCACCACATACAGCATCAGTTATTGGGTTGAAGAAACCACAGACACCAGCCAGTTGGCGGGTTTGATTGATGAGGAATTGAAGCGCATCGATCAGGTCATGTCGAATTACCGGGATGACTCAGTGATTGAACAATTCAACCGCGGGCCAGCCGGCACACCACTCGACTCAGAGATTCACCAACTCATGAAACAAGGCCACAAGGTCTACCAAGCCACCGATGGCTGTTATGACCCAACCACTTTACCCCTGTTCAAATTGTGGGGCTTCAGAGACGACCAAATCACCTTCCCCGAACCTTCTTTGGTGAAACAAACCATACCAACGATTGGTTTGAACAGGTTACCGCTCGACCCACCCAGCACCGAACAAATCGACCCAGCCATTCACCTGGACCTGTCATCGATTGGCCAAGGTTATGCCGTGACACAATTGTCCCGAATCTTGCAACAAAATGGCGTCCAAAACCATTTGGTGGAAATCGGTGGCGAAATGATGGCCACAGGCCACAAGCCAAACGAAGTGCCTTGGCGCATCGGGGTTGAAAGACCGGTGCCCAACAGCCAACAAATCAATGCCGTCATCACCATCCATGGCCCACAAGCTGTGGCCGTGATGACATCGGGCACCTACCGCCACTATTATGACCAGGACGGTACCCGTTACAGCCACATCATTGATCCTCGGGTAGGCCAACCAGTCAAACACCAAACCGTGGCCGTGACCGTTTTGATGTCTGATGCCACATTGGCCGATGCTTGGTCTACGGGTCTGCTGTGCCTGGGCGCCGAAGCCGGATTGGCTGCCGCACAAGCACATGGCATCGCAGCCATATTCTTTGAACTTGATGGTCATCAGTTGCGCCATCAAATGACTCCATCTGTCACAAGCGCCAGACAGGCTTGGTCAATAGAATTCATTGATTGACCTGCGCTTTGACAAGGTACCTATTAAATTTTTAAAAAACAACACCAACCCGTGTAAACACCTATGACTCTGACCACAGATCGTGGTTTAAAAACACAGGTTAGTTCAGATAATTTTCTAAATACTGTCGGTGGCCGGGCATGTTAATGACTGCTTCTCTGATTGCTGCTCGCATGTAATTGAACCGTTGTTTGAGTTCTTCTAAGTCAAAAGCATCCAAGAAAGGATCGTGTCCATCAGGCCACATTCCAAGACCAATGAACGTAGATGCCTGATGCCCTTCATTAAAAACTTCTTCATCATACGAAGCCAATTGGCCATGTACTTTAAACAAAGAAACTTTGTTGTTGAGCGTTTCTGGCAAATCGAGGTTTCGCCAATTTTTCCAAATGGAGTGGTCGTTACGGTTGACTGACAAATAGTGTAAAAGGGTGAAGTCTCGGATATGTTGAAGTTCGAGTTCAGTCAACCGGTTGTATTCTTTTACCAATGCTGAATCACAACGCTGGTCAGGGAACAAATTCAAAAATCGTTTAACTGCCATTTGGACCCATTGCACATTGGACACTTCAATTGGCTCAAATTCACCCGCGGCGGCACCAAAAGCGATGCAGTTTTTATGCCACTGCTTAATGCGTTGTCCTGAATGAAACTCACTCATTTGAGGTTCACTGATGGCGTTGGGGGACAGTCCTGAAGTGATGATTTCAATGGCTTCAGTAGTGCTGACTTCTTCGCTGTTAAACAGGAATTCTCGTTGAATCCTGTTAAGCAATGGAACATGTCGTAAGTAACCCTTGGACTGACCAACCACTTGGGTGTATGGCATCACCTCACCTTTGCTGTTGATGGCTATTGAAACCACTTGATTGGCGGGTAACCAGCCTGACCAGTCTTCAAAACCCACACCCAGTGTTTTCTCAATCAAAACAGCATCCTTACCTGAACAATCGACAAACAATTCCGCTTCCAGTTTTTCACCGTTTTCCAGGGTGATCGATTGGATGAAACCACTGTTTTCATCCAAGGCAACATCAACAATGCCTTCAGGATTGAAACTTACATTTTCTGATAACAAGCGATCCACTAAAAACTGTCTGTATGAACCAGCATCCAGATGAAGCGAATAAGCCAAGGTAGAAAGAATGGAGTTGGGGTCATTTTGAGGGTGGCTGAACCTGTTGTTTTCTGCTGCTATTGCTCCCAATGCGTATTCAGCGTAGTTGGTTTTATCTCCCAAATGATGCTGCTTGGTGGCAAAGTGTTGAAAACCAACAAACTCAGTGACAGCACCATGAGGGCCGTATGGTTGTATAAAGCGATGTCCAGTTTGGTTCCAGTCCTGATAAACCTGAGCCAATTTGAAAGAGGCCTGAGTTGCCCGCATCAGTTCTTTTTCATCCAAACCCAGCTGGCGATGGAACTCATGGACTTGTGGCAGCATGGACAGGGCTTCAGAATGTCCATCGCCATCGCCAATCAGGGTGATTGATATATGAGGTAAAGACTTGGCGATGGCTGCGGCCACAGTCACACCTGTGATGCCAGCGCCAACTATTATGATGCGGTTGATTTCTTGGTTGTTCATATAGTTTGCTGTTGGTTGTTTTGCTTATTTGCTCAGGCGGTTTGAAATCAGGTCACCCGCACAATATTGGGCAAGTGTTTCAAGATGTGACGGCATGGCATGGGCTGCTTGGGCCACATCCTTGTTCATCTGAGACAGCAGCCGCTCAACTTCTTGGGGTTCAACGACATCAACCCTGGGATCATAAGATTCAGGTTTCATGCCCTGACCAAAGAGCACTTGTAACCAATTGTGTTCTATGAACAAATCTGAGTTTTTGTGCGCCGTGTGCCCCCTGTGACGAAATACATCCATGCGATGTTTCAGTTCATCAGGAATGGCCATGGTGCGGCAATAATTCCAAAAATCGGTGTCATTCCTGCGGGTCAGGTGGTAATGAAGTATCAGAAAATTTCTGGATTCCTCATACTTGATGTTCATCCTTCGGTTGAATTCATGTTCAGTAGCAGAGTCAAAGTCTTCATTCGGAAAGTTTCGAATCAGCAACAAAATGGCCCCCTGAATCAGTGCGATGCTGGTTGACTCAAGTGGCTCCAAAAAGCCGGCGGACAGGCCAATGGCCACACAGTTTTTATGCCAAATCTTGTCTCGTTTACCAGTGGTGAATCTCAACAACCGGGGTTCATTCATGGGCTTACCCTCAATGTTTTCCAGCAGCTGATCAAGGGCTTGGTCTTCACTGATGAATTGCTCACTGAATACATTACCATCGCCAGTCCGGTTCTGCAAAGGGATTCGCCATTGCCAGCCTCCGGTCAATGCCCTGGCTCGTGTATAAGGTGGTATTGGTGTGTCTTTATTTTCATAAGCAGTGGAAACGGCCCAAGCGCGATTGACTGGTAGCCAATGACTCCAATCCTGATAGCCTATCCCCAAGGTTTGATTCATCAAGAGGGCTCTGAACCCAGAACAATCGATGAACAGATCACCTTCAATCCGCATCCCACTTTCCAGCGTCACCGATTCAATGAAACCCGTATCTGGGTGCTGAGAAACTTCGGTGACCTTGCCTTCGATTCTGGTCACACCTTTTGCTTCTGACCACTTTCTTAAATACTGTGCATAAAGCGCCGCATCAAATTGAAAGGCATAAAAATAGCGGGACGCGATGGAATCGTTGTCGAATTGTTTGTGCTCAAACTTATCGAAAACCGAAGCCATGTAAGGCATGTTGTACTCATGTATGGGTGCGGCACCGGAATTTTGCTGCATTTTCATCCAGTATTGATGAAAAGAAACGTCATTGATGGGAAAGCCATAAAAACCAAAAGCGTGGTAATAATCCTCACCAAGTTCTCCCCAATTTTGGAAGCGTATGCCCAGTTTGAAAGTGGCATTGGTTTCGCGCATGAATTCTTGTTCATCAATACCCAACCCGGCATTGAACGTGCGGATGGCTGGAATCGTCGCTTCACCCACCCCAACCGTGGCGATTTGATCTGATTCAATCAAATGCACTTGGCACGCTTTAGGGAGGTGTCTTGACAGTGCAGCGGCGGTCATCCAACCTGCCGTACCACCGCCCACAATTACTACTTTTTTGATCATTGAGTCACTTATCTTGTTTTGAAGGGCTGAAATTCATCGAGCGAAGGATGGAATTTAAATTGTATCGACCAATAATTCAAACTTTTGGCCCATTTTTTTTGAGTAATTTAAAAATCAATGACTTGCCTTTGGTAACAAACCTGAATGGCATTGACCAAAGAGCCAACAACAAAACAGAGAAGCCAACAAAATCAAGCCTTTCTTGTGTAATTATCACACCTTAAGGCTTGATTTCGACATCAAGTCATTCAAAACCATCCGCAAAAATCACATCCAGATTCAAAATGGCTTGTTGATACAGATAAGCTTCATCGTGACCGGGGTGACCCAAACGGCCGGTTAAGCTGCCATGATCGGCTGTGAATACCACACCCACAGTGGGGGCATTGCTGGCCAAATCTGACCTGACTTGGAAATCCATGCCCACATCATCAACCGTTTCGGTGCCATCGGCCAATCGAGAAATGATGTGGCGGCTTTGGGTCACGGTGTCAAACAACACCAAATCACTTTGACCATCGGTGTCACCTGCAAATTCTGGCACATGGCCCAAACGTGACTGGGTGTCATCGGGATCAACATCAGAAAACCCATAAACAACAAATCGTCCGGCATCAGACACTGCCACCTGTCCGATTCCTGTGCTTCCGGCCTGAGTCAAGGGCACGCCTTGTTGATTCAATGACACCAAGATGAGGCTGCCAGCCAAACGGTCGTATAACAAAACCTGCGAACGGTAGGCACCACTGTAATCATCATTCGTCAGGTTGTTTGCGTCGGTGACGAATGCCACCCAGCGGCCATCTGCGGACAAACCTGGTTTGGAAGAGGAATCATTGCCTTCTGTTCCGGTCGTGGTTTGGGAAATCCGAATGGTGACCGTGCTGTTGCCCAGTGGCCTCAGAAAAACATCGGTTTCTCCATTGTTGTCGTTGTTGACGATTTGGTCATTGTCTGAACTGAACGTCACCCACCCTGCTCCGGCTTCTCCACTGAAGTCGAATTCATTCGTCCCTGCGGCATCACCGTTCAAGTCCAAACTGAGCAACACCACTTGACCGTTGTTGGGGTTATAGGCATAAACATCACGATCGCCATTGCCGTCGTTCGGTGCCAAGTCTTCAAAAGTGTCAAACACCACCACACCTTGGTCGTCTACTCGACTGTTCAAACCCTCGGCGATCTGCAAAAAAGCGTTGTTTTGCCGGTCATAACGGTAGATATAAGAGCCACCCAAAGGGGTGGTGCCAGCAGGTGGCTGATGCAATGTTCGAAAGGTCACATAGCGCCCAGACGGTGACAACGAAGGTGGGTATGAATTGATGTTGGCCACCATGCGGTCCATGACCTGGTTACTTCGGTTCAAAACGAACAGATCTAAATTGTCACTCAATGGCTCAGGCACCAGGTTGGGTGATTGACTGGTGAACACCACAGTCATTTGATCACTGCTGATTTTGACATCCCAGATGTCATCCATCACCGTTTGCGGGGTGAACAGGGGCACATGTTCTTGCAGCATTGAACCCGTCATGAAGCCGTGTCGAATGATGGAAGTATTGGGTCCATAAGCGGTTGGTCCCACAGTCAAATCAGTGGCCCCAGTAGTGAACAGCACCTCATCGCCCAAAACCGTCAGCTGCGGATCATAACTGTGCCTATTCGCCTTCAATCCCATCCCATTTTGCGATATCAAGAAGACATTGCCGGTGGTGGTTTCATAGCCGTATAACTGATATTCTCCACTGATGTCAGCTGGTATCAAATCATTCGAGTTTTCAGTGAATGCAATACGCGAACCATCCCCACTGATTGCCACGGCATTGGAACCACCACCGTCGATCAGCTGATTGCCCATGGCATCGACGTTGATGCGAGTGACCGTGCCACTGTCATACCAGAACACATCGCCGCGGTTGTTGGTGTCTCCTTGCACCAAGTCGGTTTGTTTTGAAGTGAACGCCACCGTTCCTAGATTACTGACCTGTCCAGACCAGCCGGAAAATTCGCTCTGCGATGAACTGACACCGCCGGAGGTGATGTTGACCAGGGTTCTGGAATCATTCAACCAATCCAACAAAATCAAATTTTCTCCACCGTTGTTGATCGCATCAGCGGTTAAATTATCGGCTCGAGTATTCATCAGCACATAACGCCCATTGCTGGAGACATGCTCTGTGAATGTGATGCCGTTGGCCGAAGCAGTGCCATCCACCGAGGTGCTCAGCAAAATGTAACTGCCATCACTGCGGTTCCTGAGATAAACTTGAGCCTGACTGCTCACATGCAAAGGATCGATTTCAGAACGGCTGCTGAAAATGATGACTTGCCCATTGTCCGACATGTACAAATCATCTCCGGTTATTTCAAGCATGTCATTGTTGCCGAAACCGCTTTCATTGAACAGTTCACCGGTGACCATGTCTTTGACATAAAGCCGAAAATCTTCACCGTTGCCGCCCGGGAATTCTGCTGCTCGGCTGGCAAACGCCACATACCTGCCATCGAAAGAAGGCCTGGAAAAAACGTCGATGCGGGCCTCAGAGGCCTGCACACCAGTTTGGGTCACCGACACCAGCTGGGTGGTCCCTGTCTGCAAGTCCCTGATGAACAAATCTTCAACATGGTTCAGGTCATTCATCACCAAGTTATTGGCCTTGCTGACAAAACTGATGTAACGACCGGTGTTCGATATCCGCACATCTTCTTCAGCCCCATGATCTGCCAACAAGCCCACATCCAAATCCGGCTCTGTCAGCCAATGCAACTGATTACCCGCGGCCTCATCAACCACACAAAAC
>JAUHZH010000446.1 GCA_030426065.1 Gammaproteobacteria bacterium | reverse complement strand
CGAGCCACTTTGCCCTGAGGTACTGGAATGTCGTACTGGGCAAACAGCTCTTTCGCTTGGTATTCGTGGAAATTCATCTGTTCTTTCCTGTTATAAAAAATCGGGCGTTATTTTAACGGAAACTGCCCGTCAAGTGGGGGTTAATGTCAATAAAGACGGCCAGGGATTTGCTTTGATTTTTTTTGCGCCTTTTTGAACTGTGTGCCAGTTCTCAAACAGTCAACTGGGAAATGTCCTATGATGGCGAATCTTGGCTTTGATAGTTTTCTGTAAAAGATTGTGCTAAATGCTTGTCTTTGGATACAATTGTTATTAAAGTAGTGAATGAAATCATGCGACCATTGCATGTCAAAGTTATAAAGAAGAGGGAGTACATGAAGGGGTTTTTGTGGTCATAAATGGTGTATTGAGGCAGCTGATTGCTGCCGAACTGATGTCAAAAGAAGCTGCGATAGAGGCTGATGCTGAAGCGCGCAAGAAAAAAATTCCATTGTTCAGGTACCTGGTTGACCAAAGTTTGGCCGATCCTGCAGCCGTTGCCAATGCGGCCTCTGAAGAATACGGTGTTCCCATCATAGATGTTGAGTCCATTGATACGGCACTGATTCCCGGTGACTTGATTGACACCAAGCTGTTGGAAAAACACCAAGTGTTGCCCTTGTTCAAAAGAGCAAACAAACTGTTTGTCGCCATCGCTGACCCCACAAACGCCAAAGTACTGGATGAGATTCGGTTCAATGCCAACTTGTCGGTGGAGCCGATTTTGGCTCACCAAGATAAACTGTCTTCTGCCATTGAGGAAGTGATTCGAGAGCAAGAGTCGGTCATGGATGATTTGGGCGATGAGGGTTTGGAAAACCTTGATTATGCCGAAGGAGCCGACGAAGAGCCCGAAGACACCACTGAGGATGACAAAGCCGACTCGCCGGTGGTGAAACTGGTGAATAAAGTGTTGTTGGATGCGATCAAACGCGGTGCGTCTGACATCCACTTTGAACCTTATGAAAAACATTACCGTGTCCGATACCGGATTGATGGCATGCTTCGAACGGTGGCCAAGCCACCCAAGTCCTTGTCGACCAAAATTGCTTCGCGTCTGAAAGTCGTTGCCAAATTGGACATTGCGGAAAAGAGGGTGCCTCAAGATGGCCGTGTTCAAATGAAGCTGGGTAAAGGCTCGTTTGACTTCCGTTTGAGTACCTGTCCGACTTTGTTTGGTGAAAAAGTGGTGATGCGTTTGCTGGATGCGTCCGCCGCGCAAATGGGCATTGACGTGCTGGGTTATGAAAAAGACCAGAAAGAATTGTTTTTGGAAGCCATTCACAAGCCTTATGGCATGGTGTTGGTGACGGGACCAACCGGTTCCGGTAAAACCGTGTCGTTGTACACGGCTTTGAATATTTTGAACACAGACGACCGCAATATTTCAACGGCAGAAGATCCGGTGGAAATCCGTGTGGCTGGGATCAATCAGGTTCAGCAGAATGCCAAGCAAGGCATGACTTTCCAAGCAGCGCTGCGTTCTTTCTTGCGGCAAGATCCTGACATCATCATGGTGGGTGAGATACGGGATTTGGAAACGGCTGAAATCGCGATCAAAGCCGCTCAGACTGGTCACATGGTGTTGTCTACACTGCACACCAACAATGCGCCGGAAACCATCAGCCGATTGGTTAATATGGGTGTGGCGCCTTTCAATGT
>JAUHZH010000074.1 GCA_030426065.1 Gammaproteobacteria bacterium | reverse complement strand
TGTTATCACCAGTCATGTCAATTTGATGATGCGCGGTTGGTCAAAGTCAATGACCGGGCAGTGGCGTTACCTCCCATGGTGAACAAGGTGGGTGGTGTGGTCAGTGGGAGATTAACAGATCCATTGACTCAAGATGAATCACTACAGCCTGAAATACCGAACCTCAACCCCTATCAGTTTCCAACCATTCACTGGGTCAGTTTCTATGATGAAGCATTCAAGTTGGTTTCAGATAAAGGTGTGAGCTTGGACGGAACCTATCAGATCGTATTGCCTCCTGGAAATTACCTTGTCAGAACCGGCAATGCATTTGAACGGCAAACCAACCGGGGCTACATCAATCAAGTTTATCCTGGAATAGATTGCCAAGGTCATTTTTGTGATCTGACCCAAGGACAATTGATCACAGTCCGAGCAGGTGAAACCCTGAGCGATATTGATTTTGCATTGAAGCGTGGTCATGTGATTACCGGGGTTATTCAAGCTGCCGCTGATACTGATTTTCATATCAAAGACGCCAGGGTGGAAGTCTATGACCAACAAGGTCATTTTTTAATGGATGTCGATACATTAAGTGATGGCAGTTATGCTGTCGGTGGTCTTCAAAATGGTCGTTATTACATCAAAACAAGCAACGGAAAAAAATACCAGCAATTGAATGACGACAAAGTCGATGCATGGGGTTGGCGCGATGAAGTGTTCCCAGACACGCCTTGCAAAAACAATGTATGTGATTTTGAACAGGCACAACTTGTGGAGGTCAATGGTGCTGATGTTGCAGGCATCAATTTTGAGTTGAGCCGGACTCAAATCATCACAGGTTGGCTCAAAGATGCAGAAACGGGACACCCAGTGAAAAATGCCACTGTTCATGTGCACACCACGGGCGGGGAGCTGGTTGGTTCGTATATGAGCAACCCCACAGGTTGGTTCGCCACCAACGGGTTGACCTTAAGTAATGAGAATGAACAATATTTGCTGACTGTTGATGGTGGTCCACTCTATTACAGTCAATTCACAGATGGCCGGTTGTGTGTCTATGGGCCATGTGATCCCATGCAAGCGACTCCAATCGATGTGTATGATGAATCCATGACCATCGAGTTGAAGCACAAGAAACACGTCGATGAGCGATTCAGTGGTATGTGGTTCAACCGGGATGAATCGGGTCATGGCTTGCAGTTTGAAGTGGTTTGGCAAAACGGTGGTTTGATTTTGAATGCGGCTTGGTATGCTCATCACGACGGCGAACCCATGTGGTTGACCGGAACAGGTACTTTGCTTGGGAACCGATCTTTTGTGGATTTATACATCACGGATGGTCGAGATTTTCCTGCTGACATGAATGCGCAATATTGGGGCACTTTGAAAGTCACTTTCACTGACTTGAATACTGCAGAACTGAGCTGGGAAACACAGCATCCAGACTTTGAATCAGGGTCTTTGTCAGCTGAGCGGTTGACTGATTTGACTGTGGCCACAGAAGACAACAGCACAAGTCCAGGTTTGAATGCCTGTTTCAGCGGTGCCTATTATGACCCAGAGCGCAGCGGGGAGGGCATGTTCCTTCAAATATTGGGCGAAACCGGTGATCGTGGCTTGATCACCTGGTATGGGTATAAAGGTGAGCAGCAGTTTTGGATGACGGGAAACAACACCCTTGATGGCAATGAGTTGCTTGTGGATGCCATGTATACGCGTGGTACCGGTTTCACACCAGGATTTGATGCCGATGCCGTTGAAATTATTCAGTGGGGGACGATCACCATCAAACACCTTCAACATGGTCAAATGGAAGTGACGTTTCAACCCAATGCGCAACACGCCAATGAATTCGACGCAAAAACCATCATTTTGACAAGATTGACTTCAATACACGGAAATGATGCCGTGTGCGGTACGGTGTGATGTGGTGAATCAGTCTAAAGATCGGGCAGACTTTGTTAAAGCCTTGCGGGCCACCATGCCTTTTGGTCAATACCAAGGCAGGGCTTTGATGGACTTGCCGGGGCATTATCTGGCCTGGTTTTCAAGACAAGGGTTTCCCAACGGTCTGCTGGGCAAACAGATGGCGTTGGTCTATGAATTGGACCACAATGGTTTGCTTTCTGAACTGAGAAAGAAGTTAAAAAGCCAATAAATCAAGTGGTTACAGAAACTACTTAATCTTTTTTATCATCCTTTCAACGGCAATTTTGGCCGCTTTTAAACTGGTGTTGTGCTGTTCTCGATAGATTTTGATGGCCAACAGTTTTTGGCCTGAACGCAAGGCGGACAACAATTCATCGCCGTGGTCTTCAACGGCATCACCGTAGCGTTCTTTCCTCAGATTCAGCTTGGCTTGTTCTTCTTGGGTGATTTCGTGCTGACTGATTTCAATTTTGGGTCGGCCACTCCTGCCCAAGGCAAAGCCAATGATGAAAGCCATCGCTATGGATGCATATATTTGGAAGTCGCTCATGTCTGTTGCCGCTCATGTTGTTTTTAAGGAGTCATATGAAACCAGCCAGCCCAAAATTTGGGGTGACGGGTTCGTGGTTGGTTTTTGATGTGGAGTTGAGCTTGCCTCAATGCCACATCAATGGCTTGGCCTTGTTTGAGGTTTTGATAAAACAGGGCCATCATTTGGCTGGTCACGCGGTCATCCACTTGCCACAAACTGCCAACTAAGTTTTTGGCGCCGGCTTGAAGGAAGCTCATGGTCAATCCGGTCAAGCCATTGCCGCTGGTCAAACCGGTTTCACAGCCACTCAAAACCACCAATTCGTGCGGTAAATCCATGTTCCTGATTTCTGCAGCACGCACCATGGCAGCTTGCGGTTGGCCTTGATCGTCATAAGAACTCAATACCAATGCCGATAAATCAGGGTGTTTTTCATTGAAAAAGGCGTGAGTGGCCATGTGCAGGATGTTGCTGCTGTGGCTGTGTTTTTTGAACGCGTCTCTGTTGGCCCCAAACCCTTGCATTATCACACCTGGAATGTGCGATTGTATTTGATTGACTTCATGGTTGGTGCCCATCAAGGTAGCGAACTCTGTGACGCCTTCGGTGAGGGTTCCAGTTGGCAGTCGGGGGTCTTTGTGGTGATGAACAGGGTTGGCAAAATACAAGGCTTGGTTCAGCTTGACTTGTTGTGTTTGGGATACAAAATCCAATTGGCTGTGCCATTTGATGGTGTAATGATCAATCAAAGGATCGGTTGTGCCGGGCAAGGGCAGGGCGCCCATGGGAAGGACATTCAGAGGTTCATCGACCACCACATGCAATTGGTTTATGCCGGAAAATTGGCGCAAAGGCTCGAACAATTGCTCAGATAAGGATCGTGTGGCGTCGTTGTAACGGCCTTGATCCGAAATGGTGAGGCGGCTTTTTTCAACCCGGTCGGCCAAAGCGGTGCGGTCGCTCAATGTTTTGACTTGAATTTGGTTCTGGTCTATCCACCATGCAGTGCTGCCGTATTGGCTGGTCATGAACTGAATGATCAATTCGTTTGCTGGCAAAGCGGCTTGTAACTGAGACAAACTCAAAGGGGTGGATTCGTCTGCTGTGCTGCTGACGGTGTGAAGGTAATCCAATTGATTATTCAGTCGAATGATTTCTCCTTCCAATTCTTCTCGGGTTTCGTCTGACAAGCGGCTGTTTTCCAAAGCAAAACTGATGCCTTCAATTTTTTGAAATAAGGCCAAACTTTGATTGTCTGCCGGTTTTTCTTGTGTGCGTTGCCACAAGCTTTGGCTTTGATTGATTTGAGTCAGTACATGACCCAAGTCTACTTCCTCGGCATGAAGCAAACCGAACAAGGCCAATGTTTCATCGACTTGGATTTTGAGTTGTTGTTGGGTTTTGCTGTGGCTGACATGAGGAATCAATCGATTCAGGGATTGAATGGACTGTTGAATGACCTGAAGGGCCGCTTTTTTTTCACCCGATTGTTTCAAGCTGTAAGCCAAAGCGTTTTGTAGTCTGTTGGCCAGCAACCGGTCCATTGATTGAGGGAGTTGGTCTAAAGCTGTTTTTAAACTGAGGATGGCCGCACTGTGGTTGTTTGTTGCTTGATGTGCGGTGGCTATTTGCAACCCCAAACGACTGGTTTGGATGGGTTTGTGTTGGTCTTGCAGTTTGGATTGTGCTTCTTCAAACCATTCAATGGCTTGGTCAAATGATTGGTCTTTGGATGCTTGTTGTGCTTTGACTTCCAGCACTTTGGCTTCGCGGCTTTTGAGTTTGGCATCCAGCAACAGATTCTCAGCTTCCGACAACCATTGCTGGGTGGTTTTTGAATCAACGCCTTGGGTTTGTATCATGGACAATAAAATATCGATGCGTTGCTTTTTGTAGTTGTCAGGGTTGGTTTTGTCTAATGCATTTTGAAAATGATGCATGGCCAAATCATTCAGGCCCAAACTGGCATACACACTGGCCAGTTTGATTTGCAAATGATTGGTCCACCACTGACTGGGATTGCTGACTTCTTTTTGGCCAATGGTTTGAGCTTCTAACAATGTTTCCAGTGCCGCATCATGGCGAGATTCTCGATTCAATAAATCGCCCAAATTGATCAGTCCTTTGAATTTTGCATTGGCGAAATTGTGAAAATTGGCGGCTTTGATTTTTGTTTGGTACAACTGAATGGCTTTGGATGTGTGGCCTAAGTTCTGGTATGCCATGGCCATGTTATTGATGATGGCAATGTCATCATATTGAATGCCCGAAATGTCTCCTGTCAATAATTTTGCTTCAGACTGGGCAATAGTCTCTAAGGCATTTTGATAAGCTTCAATGGATTGGTGGATGCGCCTTTGGGCCCAGTGCATCAATCCCATGTTGTTGTATGCGGACCTTTCAAGCTTTTCAAGTCTGAGTTGCTTGGCATGGTTGGCGACTTGCTGAAAGCGTTGCAAAGCCATGTCCAATTCATTCAGTCTCCACTCTGACAGCCCTTGTCGAACTTCCACATGCCAGCGATGCGCTGGTGCGTTTGCAAGTTCGAAATGTTCGATGGCTTTTTGTGACCACATGATGCTGGACTTGTATTGGCCTTTGTTGCGGAATTCTGTGGCCACTTGATTGGCTGCAATTCCAGACCACAGGTGGTTGTTGTCTTTTTCGAATGAATCCAACGCAGACTGGAACCAATGTTGCCAATCATTGTCTTCGGTTTCTTTTAAGTAATGTTTAATCACGGCGGTGTATCCCGCCCTCAACATGTTGTGACCATTGATCGTTTGTTGAGCCAAAGGTTCAGTTGGTATCAGTTCAACTGTGATTTGGTTGGGGTTGTTGTTGTGTAAAAACGTGTGGACCGTCACCTTCAGAGGCGTTGGGTGGGCTTGCATCAAAGTTTCGTAGTATGGGAAAGCGTTGTAAGTGTCATAAAAATAACTGGATGAAGACTCATGAATTTCCAAGTAGGTGATTTGTTTGTGTTCATTGACCCTTAAAAAATAAGGGGTGTCAGATGGCGGCAGGGTCAATGTGGCTTTTCTTGTGAAACTGAAGGTCTGATTTTGGCCAGTCATTTCATTGGCAAGTGCTGACATCGAAGACATCAGCACTGCCAACAGCACAAGTAAACACACAGGTGTCTTTGATTTTGGTTCGTTCATTATTTTTGTTGTGTGTTTTAATGGTGGTTGTTTTGTCTCAGGTCCAACTTCAGTCGGTGCCTTCACCCGCAGTGCCACTGCTGCCATTGGGCACTGTCAGATCCGCTCTGGATGCCGCCATGGGTGAAAAGGTATAACCAATCATGGATGAATAAGTGCTTGGGTTTTTACCATTGCAGTTTTCAAAAAAGTCGCTGTTTCGCTCACAAATGACATCTGGTGTGAACACCCAAATCATGCCCTGGTCTTGGTCAAAGCAAGTCCAGTTACTCATTGCCAATGGGCCCAAGGTTTGTTTGCCGATGGTTAAACTGGCCTTCCCACTGCCAGTGGAAGGTTCGGAAATGGTCAATTCGATGGTGTCGTTGATGACAGAAGCGTCTGTGGATTGATAGATCTGGTATGTTGTTTTGGACATATTATTTCCTTTGGCTTGTTAAGAATGGTTAAAACGTAATGATTCTAAACGAATTGTCACCTGATGTGTAGTTGTATGTTTTTGTTTCCGACCACCACTGACGTTACTGTCCAATCAGAAATTTAATATCTGTTTAACCAACACTTCGTCTTTGTCATCGATGCGTTCAGCCGGAGGAAACTGTGGGTTCATCGAAGACAGCTTTTCGGCGGTGATGGCGGCGACCAAGCGGCGCATGTTGGGCTTGTCATCGGCCGGAATGATGTGCCAGGGGGCATGATCGGTGTTGGTGGCATCAAGCATGGCATCAAAGGCGGCTTGGTATTTGTCCCATAATTGGCTTTCTTTCAAATCGCCAATTGAAAACTTCCAACGTTTTTCTTCTTCTTGGTAGCGGCTGAGGAAGCGGTTGTGTTGTTCCTCTTGGCTGACATCAAGGAAAAATTTGAGTACTTGGGTGCCACTGTGAGTCAAATGTAATTCTGTTTGGTTGATGAAATCAAAACGTTGTTGCCAGAAATTGGGGTCATTGGCTCGCACTGGATTGATGCCTTGCGCAGACAAAAACTCAGGGTGGACGCGCACCACCAATGTTTCTTCATAATGGCTTCGGTTGAAAATGGTGATGTGTCCATCGGCAGGGAATTGCTGATAACAACGCCACATGAAATCATGTTTGAGCTCTTTTTTGCTGGGTGCTTTGAACGCAGCCACATCGATGCCACCCGGGTCACAGTCAAAAAACACATTGCGGATGGTGGAATCTTTACCCGCCGCATCCATGGCTTGAAAAATGACCAGTAAGGATTGTTTCCCTTCTGCCTGAAGGGCTTCTTGGTAATCTGCGATGCGTTTGCCTTGCTTTTTCAGCGAGATGTCTTGTGCTTCGATCAATGCATCCAATTGTGCTTGGGTTGGGCGTGGTTGGTTCTTTTGGTGCTTGAATGGGTCAAAGATGGACATGTGCATGTAAAGTTTGAAGTGTTTTTAATTGTAACTGATGGGGTGATCTTTGTGAGTGATTGTTTACTGTGGTTAGAAAAGCTGTGATTTTAAGGTTTGAGCAGGGATGTGGAAATGACCACTTTCTCATACAAGCCATTTGCCGCCCGCGTTGCTCCTCCGAATGATGTGTTTTTTGTGATTGATTAGAAGGTGAAACATCTGCAATTGCATTTGTTAAAATGGCTGGTTTTTATCGATTGAAGAACATGAAAAAAGTGTTGTTTGTTTGTATGGGCAACATCTGTCGCTCACCCTCAGCTGAAGCGGTGTTCAGACAGGTGGTTAAAGCACGGGGTTTGGAAAAAGAATACGTCATTGATTCGGCGGGTACGCATGCCTACCATGTCGGCGAAGCCCCGGATAAACGTTCACAAAAAGCGGCATTGAAACGCGGCATGGACATGTCGGGACAGCGGGCGAGACAGGTTGTGGCGCAAGATTTTGATCGCTTCGACCATTTGATCGCTATGGATCGAAGTAACCTGTCGGGAATGGTGTCCTTGGTGGATGCGTCCAAGCACCACAAGGCCCACTTGATGATGGACTTTGCCCAAACCGATTTCGCAGAAGTGCCCGATCCATACTATGGTGGTGGCGATGGTTTCGAATTGGTTTTGGATTTATTGGAGCAGGCCTGTGAAGGTTTGCTTGAGCACATTGAGGCTGATGTATAATGCGCCACCCAGTCAATTTTTGAACCATCATGGAATTTGAACTCAAACACGAAACCCAAGCCAGCAAAGGCGCCGCACGACGAGGCCAATTGACTTTTGGCCGCGGTACGGTGGAAACGCCCTGTTTTATGCCGGTGGGCACCTATGGCACGGTCAAAGCCATGTCACCAGAGGAAATCAAAGGCATCGGTGCTGAAATCGTTTTGGGAAACACTTTTCACTTGATGCTTCGTCCAGGAACCGATGTGATTCAGGCCCATGGAGATTTACATGACTTCATGGCTTGGGACAAACCGATTCTGACCGATTCAGGTGGCTTTCAGGTGTTTTCATTGGCCGAGTCGCGCAAAATCACCGAAGAAGGGGTGACGTTTGCATCACCTGTGGATGGCTCAAAAGTGTTCATGGGGCCAGAAGAATCGATGCAAGTGCAGCGTGATTTAGGATCGGACATCGTCATGATATTTGATGAATGTACGCCTTATCCTGCCAATCATGAAACCGCAAAAACGTCAATGGAACTCTCCCTGCGATGGGCCAAACGATCCAAGGATGCTTTTGCTGACAACCCCAATGCCTTGTTTGGTATCGTGCAAGGCGGCATGCACGATGATTTGCGTGAACAGTCAGCGCAAGGTTTGATGGA
>JAUHZH010000445.1 GCA_030426065.1 Gammaproteobacteria bacterium | reverse complement strand
TGGTGTGGCTGAAATTATCTGCAATGGGCAAGTTCATAAAATCACCAATGGTCCATTTGTCAAACCAAAGCGCTACCAACTGTTTTGCATTCATTTCCTTACTCATTGTTTTCACTGTTCTGCAAATGTTCATCAACTACCATGCCACGACTGACAGCCCTTTTCATCCAGCGCTCCCGGGCATAGGCTTGCATGTCCTGAACCTGATCCAGTTCATCCATGATTTCAAGACCTATCAGGGTCTCCATCACATCTTCCAAAGTCACCAAACCTGATACATCGCCGTATTCAGTCACCACCAAAGCAATGTGTTGACTGTCATTCATCAATGATTCCATCAACACCGGTAAAGCCATGTCCTCAATCACCACATGCAAATCACGTTTTAAATCTTTCAGTTGTACGTGTTGTGCCTTGGTTTGAGCTGCCAGAATGTCTGATTTCAACACAAAACCATCACTGTCATCCAGTTCCTGGTCAAAAACCGGAAAACGGGAAAATTTGGCATCAGCCACTGTAATGCAGACATCACTGACCGATAGATCCTGTTGAAAGCTGGTGACCACACTGCGGGGTGTCATGATGTCTTTGGCCTTCAAGGATTTCAATTTGAATAAATTATTGATGATGCGGGATTCGTGTTTATCAATCAAGCCTGTACGCTCACCCAATCCTGCCATGGCGAGAAATTCATCGCGGTTGAACATGTGGTGTTTTTTACCTTTGGAAATCAACTTGGTGATCATCTCTGAAAAAACAATCAAAGGATAAAGCAACCGAATTAACCAATGGATAAAGGCAATGACCACTGTGGTTAATGACTTCCAGTACACGGCACCAATGGTTTTGGGAATGATTTCTGAAAACACCAGAATCAATACAGTAATCACCGCGGAAAATACACCAATCCAGGCGTCACCAAATACATGAGTGGCTTTGGCTCCCGCGACAATGGCACCCACCGTATGAGCAATGGTATTCAAGGTAAGTATCGCCGCCAAAGAGCGATCAACATCATCGAAGCGTAAACGTTTAACCTTAGCGGCTTTTCTGGGATGGGTCAGTTTCAGTTTTTCAACATAGGAAGGGGTGATACTCAACAAAACCGCTTCAGCAATGGAACACAAAAAGGAAAACAACAACGCCAACAAGACGTAGACCAACAACAGGAACATGCAGTAATCAGCTTGAAATTGAAATTAATTATTGGGTCTGAAACTCATAAATTCAAGATTAATCAAACACAATAGAGCCCTTACTTTTTCTTCGACTTAATCAACATACGCTTCAAACCCATGGTGATAAAGCCACGACGATCCGCTTTAACAGCCCTTTTAAGCCGGCGCAGAAAAGACTTGCGCATACGCAATTTGCTTTCAGTGTGTGCTTGTTGGTTCAGCTCCAGGTATTCAGCAGCCAGAGCTTGTGCCCGAGGCAGCAACTCATCCCGATTGACCACTGCATCAATAAAACCGGCTTCCACTGCTTGTTCAGGATTAAACACCTCTGAAAGTAACATCGCTCGGTGCACATGCGATGCGTTCAAACGAAAATCACACAAAGCCAGCGCACAATGCGGCATGGTCAACCCATTTTTTACCTCATTGGCCACAATTCTATAATCACCAGTTACACCCAGACGATAATCACCAGTCAACAGCAGAAAAGCACCCAAGGCAATTGCATGCCCATTACACGCCACAATCACCGG
>JAUHZH010000444.1 GCA_030426065.1 Gammaproteobacteria bacterium | reverse complement strand
CACAGGATTCATACCGCAGCTCATGGTCACGGCGTTGGCCGTTGCATCAATGACCTCAGAAAAGTTGATGACCACTTGGGCATCGACAGCGACGTTGTTTTCGCCATCAGTGGGCAGTGTTGAAGTGACTGAAGGTGGCACATCTGATGTGCTGCAACCACTGAAGGACGCACCATCGATTCGGGTACCTGGCGAGAACAACGCCCCACCACTGCCATTGGCTTGGCTGTGCTTAACAAAAGACTGCCCTGTCACATCTGGGTCCAAAGTCAATGATTGGTTGTCGCCACCCTCACTGCCATACGTGTATGCGGCGATTGTGTTTTGGCCATCGGTGATGATGATGTCATCACCACCGTTGTTCAAACCAAACGATCCTGATGTTGCGATTTGCACCAAAGCACCGCCAAAGCCACCCGTCGGTGTACCACCCGCAAACACGACCGCCGAGCAATCTGCAGGCACCACACTGCCTTGTGGGAACGTGTGTCTGACGCTGTTGCCGTCAGCGATTGTCCAGCCCGAAACATCCAAGTCTGCACCTGTGGTGTTGTAAAGCTCAACGAATTCATCGTCCTGGGTACTGACAGCACCATCACCATTGGCGTCGCCATTATTGGCGTCGGGATCAGCTTGAAACTCGTTAATAATTAAAGCAGGTGCCACACCGTCATCAACAGTGAAACTGAACAGATGGTCGCTGTCCATGGCATCGATGTTACCGTCTTGATCTGTGACTTCGGCAGCCACAACGGTGACCGTACATTGGGCACCGAGGTTGAAATCGCTCTGCGGGTCCAAAACCACGTTTTGACCTGATGATGGCAAACCAGTGAAACTCACAGCTTGTGCATCGCACTCGAGTGTCACCGCATTGATCGTTGCATCAACAACTTCTGTGAAATTGATGGTGATGTTGGCATCGACAGCCACATTCGACTCACCGTCACCCGGTGTGGTGCTGTCCACTGCTGGAGGCACATCCGACAAAACATCACATCCGCTGAATTGACTGCCATCAACAAAGGTGCCTGGCGAGAACAAGGCACCCGCGGAACCTGTGGCACTGGCGTGACCGACCAAAGTATTGCCCGTCACTTCAGGGTTCAAGACATTCGATTGGTCATTGGCCACCGTGCTGAAAGCCCAGTTGATGACATCGCCATTGCCATCATTGATGATGATGGTGTCCCCACCATTGTTCAAACCCAAAGCACCTGTGCTGGCCGTTTGAACGATGGAATTACCAAAGTCACCTGTGGGTGTACCACCACCAAAAACAACCAAACCACATTCGCCTTTGATGATGGTGTTGGCAGGGAATGTATGACGCAGTGCCGCGCCATCTGACATGGTCCAGCCCGACACGTCCAAATCGGCACCGGTGTCATTGTAAAGCTCAAAGAATTCATCTTGTGTGGTGCTGCTGACACCGTCACCATTGGCGTCGCCATTGCTGGCATGTGGATCGGTTTGCACTTCATTCACCACCAATCCGGCACCACCGGCTTGAATGCCTGTACTGATCATCAACAGCCAAGCCATCATCATGTGTTTTTTCATGTTTCTATTGAAGGGTTACTTATAACAATCAGGCATTTTAATATGACTTATGTGACGGTTGTGTCACAAACCCTTAAAAACCTCAACTTCACTGGGTTCAAGCCATTTTTTTCATGACCTCACCCACACTATCTTCAATCACAATAGACTTTATTTA
>JAUHZH010000073.1 GCA_030426065.1 Gammaproteobacteria bacterium | reverse complement strand
CATTGGATATCGCTGTGTCATTGATGATGATGCGCGCATTTTGATCTGACAAATGGCCCAGTAAATGCTCAATGACAGATTCTTCATCATTCAAATGAACATTGACCACCATGGTCATGCCAGACACATCGGCTTCTAACAGTTCCTCGGGTTGGTGGTTGCTCACCTGGTAACCAGCCCGTTCCAATTGTTTGGCTAAATAAATGGCTGATGGTTGCTGGATGCCAAAATGCACCAAACCAACAATATCATTCTTCGACATCTTCTAAGTTGAGCAAATCATTGATGTTTTCTAACAATTCCAACTCTTGATAAGGTTTGCCCAAATACCTGTCCACACCAATGCTCTTGGCACGGTCTTTGTGTTTTTGACCGGTTCTTGATGTGATCATGATGATGGGGATGTCTTTGAATTTATCTGATTTCTTCATCTCAGTGGCCAACTCGAATCCATCCATTCTGGGCATCTCGATATCGAGCAGCATCAAGTCTGGCACTTGCTCCTGAAGTTTACTCAAGGCATCAACACCGTCTTTCGCTGTCATGACTTCGAAATCATTCCTGGTCAACATGCGTTCACCAGCACGTCGCATGGTGATCGAATCATCGACCACCATGACTGTGATGGTGGTATCCTCTTCAACCTCTTCAACCAATTCAATGCCTTCATCGGCCATGGCTTTGATTTTCTGAGTGTATGCACGGTGCATGGGGATGATGTCTAAAATCAGTACCACGGCACCATCACCCAAGATGGTGGCGCCAAAAATACCCGGTACACTGGCCACTTGGGTACCCACTGACTTGACCACGATTTCGCGGCCACCGAAAGTTTGGTCAACCCGCAAAGCAACACCTTGGTCACCCGTTTTGATCATCACCAATGGCACTTGGCCGCCTTCAACCACGGCCTCGGAGTCAACACTCAACAGCTTGTTCAACTCTTGTATGTGGTATTGGTCACCGGCATAGTCATAATCCAAGTCGCCATCGGCCAATCGACGTTTGAATTCATCATGGGTCATTCTGATTAAACCTTCCACACCAGATGCTGGTATGGCATAACGGTGATCAGCCACTTGAACGATGATGGCTTGCGTCAACGCCAATGTATAAGGCAGGCGAATGATGAACGAAGTACCTTCACCTTTTCGAGAAATGATTTCTAAACCACCGCCCAATCGTTTGATTTCGTTACTGACCACATCCATGCCCACACCACGACCAGCCAGCTTGGTCACTTCATCGGCGGCAGACAGACCCGAGTGGGTGATTAATTCGGCCACTTCTTGATCAGAAATGTCAGCATCGGCATCAATGATGCCGCGCTCAATGGCTTTGGCTCGCACCACATCGGTGTTGATGCCCGCGCCATCATCAGAAACAGTGATCACCACCTCGGTCGCTTCTCGACTGAGTTTGATGTCAATGTTGCCTTGTTCTGGTTTGCCCGCAGCTTTCCTGTCAGACTCCAAACCATGGACCATGGAGTTACGAATCATGTGCTCCAAAGGTGCTTGAATACCTTCCAAAACGGTTTTATCCATCTCTCCTTCGGCACCCACAACGGTCAGCTTGGCTTTCTTGTCCAATTCACTGGACGCGGTCCTCAACACACGCCTGAGTCTTGGCACCAAGGAATTGAAGGTCACCAGGCGGGTTTCCATCAAACCTTCTTGCAATTCGGTGTTTACCCTGGATTGCTGTAATAACAATGTTTCAGAAGAACGTGCCGACTCTTGCAAGTAATTTTGAATGTTACTTAAATCCGATACCGACTCTGCCAAAGATCGCGACAACTGTTGGATGGTTGAAAATTGGTCAAGCTCAAGCGGGTCAAAATCTTCTTCCAACTCATCGCCTTCGTGCTGATAAGTGGAAATGATTTGCGCCTCTGTTTCATGCTCCAATTCACGCAACAAACGACGCACACGTTCAACCGTGTTTTCCAGTTCGTCAATGTTCAAACGTAATTCGGCAGATTGCTGTTCCATGCGAGATCGGTAAATACTCACCTCACCTGCAAAGTTCACCAATTTATCAAGCAACTCGGCATTAACCTTGATTTGACCACCTGACAAGACATTGGCTTTTTTCTTCGGAGCATCGGCTGGCGTGTCATCTTCTTGCTCTGCCATTGGCTGAACATCATCCAATGGAGAAACGGCTTGGTTCAACGGATCGAAAAATTCTTTATCCAGTTGTGACTCTTCTTTGATTTCTGTGCCTTCGTCATTCAACACTTTTTCTAACAGTTGAGACTCGTGTTCAATGCTGGTCAATTGACCATAATCATCGGATGTGATCATGCCGTGCAGTTTATCCATCACCGATGACATCATGTCGTGTTGGACCGAAGTGACGGTCGCGCCTTTTTCTGCAATGGATTCAAACAGCGACTCCAATTGGTGTGACAAGTCACCAATTTGATTCAGTCCAGCCATTCGAGCACCACCTTTCAAGGTGTGCAAATCACGTTGCAAAGCTTGAATGATTTCTAAATCATCTGGTTTATCATCCAACTCGGCCAGCAAATGCTCAGACCGGTCAAAAATCTCACCCGCCTCTTCAGAGAATATTTCCAACAATTCGTCATCCAAGTCGGCCGTGACAGCAGCCACTTCTTGTGCAATCACTGGATCAGGGGCAGGTTCAGCTTCTACTGCCTCTTCTTCAGCTGCTGCTACTGTTTCTTCTTCTGCCTCTGTTTCTTCTGCAACTGTTTCAACAGTTTCTTCGACTTCCTCAGCCACAGCTTCTTCGGCTTCAAGCCCTTCTTCACCGGCCTCTTGGATGTCGTCTATCACCGCTTCTTCCAGTGAATCGGGTGTATCAGACTCCATGTCGTGTACGGCTTCTGCTTTCAATGCCACAATGCGATCTGCAAAGTAATCACCCATGCTGGCGTCTGCCTCATATTCGCCAGTCGCCAAATCAGCCATGATGGCTTTGGCTTGAGCCACTGTGGATTCAATTTGTTTGATGTCTGCTTCGGTGAAATTTTGTTGGCGTTCATTCAGCAACACCGACATTTTTTCCAACGGTGCGGTCATGTGCGTGATGCCTTTCACTTCTGCCATACTGGCGGCACCATTCAATGTGTGAACCACACGGATGAACTCTTCTGTCACTTCCTCACTGGCACTTTCTAAATACGCCTCTAAGGTTTCAATGTGACCACCCACTTCATTTTGCAAAATTTCAATGAACACCGGATCGACACTCAAGTCAGAATCGTCAGATTCCGCAACGGTTGCTTCCTCATCGACCTCTACTTCACTGGACTCATCTTCAGTCGCAACCATTTCTATGGCTTCTGCTTCCTCATCCGATACATCCAAATCCAACAAGTCTTCGGTGTCTTCAATTTCAGTCACATTCAAAGCATCGGTGAAATCTTCTTCGGCCACAGCGTCTGACAAATCAAGAACCGCTTCTTCATCGGCATCTTTATAATCGCTTTCATCATCCAAAGCATCTGAAAAATCAATCTCTGCCAAATCTTCAGATGATAAAGTCATGGCTTCAGCTTCCTCCGCTTCATCAGCCATTTCGGCTTCTTCGGCTTCAGCTGAATCTGTTTCTTCGGCCAACACATCTGAGAAATCCAAATCTGCCAAATCATCTGACAAATCGAGCACCTCATCTGTTGGTGATTTTGCTTCTTCCAAATCCATAGAATCTTCGGATTCAAGATCACCATCAATTTCTTCTAATGCTTCTGAAAAGTCCAAATCAGCCAAGTCTTCTGACAAATCCATTGCCTCTTCGCTGACACCTTCAGTTGCTGCCGTTTCACTGGCTTCATCTTCAGTTTCAACTTCTTCAGTCAGTTCATCCAAAGCCTCTGAGAAGTCCAAATCAGCCAAATCTTCATCCAAATCCAACACTTCTTCTGCGCTTTCTTCAGCACCCTCATCTGTAGCCTCTGCTTCTGCTTCGACGTCTTCTAGTGCTTCTGAGAAATCCAGATCAGCCAAATCTTCGTCCAGGTTCAAATCAAGAGATTCATCAACATCATCGGCCACCACCTCAGTGTCTTCAACCCCTTCTGTAGTTACTTCTTCGGCTACGCTTTCGGCCGCTTCAGTTGTTTCCGAATCGGTTGTTTCTGCAGGGTCAACATCCGCAGCTTCCGTTTCAACCGCCTCTTCCACCTCAGATTCAACAACCTCTTCTTCAGCCTCAGCAGCGGTTTCAATCGCCGTTTCTTCGACTGTTTCTTGAGCGGGTTCAGGTAAGGATTCAGCACCCGTGGCCACGCTTTCTGCATTGGCCAATTGTTTGCTGTAACCAGCAGGCAAAGTCAAACCGTCTTTGAGCGCTTCGTACATGTCAGCTGCCATGGTGACACCAGAGTTCAAAACCGCTCTGAATGTGGCTGTTTGCTCAATGGCACCGTCCAACAACCGGTTGCACATGTTTTCCATTTGCCAACCAAATTCACCGACCAATTCGGCACCCACCATGCGACCACTGCCTTTTAAGGTGTGGAATATGCGGCGAATCTCACCCATGGCATCGGCGTTGTTTTCAGGGTCTTCCTGCCACATGGCGTATTTGGCTTGTAAATTGCCCAATTCTTCTTGGTACTCTTCCAAGAAAATTTCTTTGAACTCATCATCGACGTCATCACCGAAACCAACAATGGCATCGTTCGACACCGAAGGTTCGGTTTTGGCCACCGGTGCAGCCACTTCAGTTTCTGCAGATTCAACGCCATCAACTTCAGATGAACCACCCGATTCAACCGCTTCTTCAGTGACCGGTGCCTGATCAGACTCGGATTCAGTGAAAGGCGCCTCAGTTTCGATTTCATCGTCTGATAACTCAACAGCAAACCCTTGTAATTTTTCTACTTGAGCCGTTACTTTTTCCATCAAGTTGTTCTGGATCGATTGACCTTGATCCAAGTTTTCCAAATAGTATTCGAAGGTAGAAATGGTGGTAGCCAATTGGTCCAGCTCAGGCGCTGAAGGTGTGGCTTTTTTCTTGATGATCTGGCCGTTGATGTAGTCGATCAAGATCAACATTTGTTCGCTGGCTTGTTCCAGCTGTAAAATTTTCAAAGCACCCGCGATGTCTTGCAACAACTTGGGGTTGTCATTGATTTGTCCTTTGTCCCATGGCGATTCGATGTAAGCAACAAAGTTGGATTTGATTTGTTGCAGGTTGACGATGGACTCTTTGGCCAATTGTTTCAAAATGGCAATCTGTTCGGTCTTCGGCACCGAATGGTCTGCATCTTCTGCTGGGCTGACTTGTCCACCCAATGAGTGGATGTGATCTCCCAATTGTGACTCAAGCATCAGTAATGATTTGGCCACATCCAACAAATCTTCATCGGTGGGGCGTTCATTGTTGTCTATGGCTTTTTCTAAGGTCGTGCTGTGTAACAACACGTTTTCACGCGCCACACCCAATCCCAAAATGCCCAGTGTATCGGCAATTTTCTGCATGGTGTCCAGCAAAGGCCGCAATTCTTCGTTGTCTGCTGATTTGTTTCGGATGTACAAATCCAAAGATTCCTGTACCACCAAAACATCATCGTTGATGGCTTCTGAAACCGTTTGTAACAAATCTTTGTTTTTGCCAGACAAACTGCCTTCTGCGTGTTTGATTTCTTCTTCATCTGGAATGAACTGCTCCAAATTGAAAAAGTTTTTGACTTCACTGGCCAACCGACCTTTACCTGAACCGGTGGCAATGAAATACAACAGGTTTTTGGTGGTGGGGTTGGTCTTCGATGCCGACAAGTTGGTGTCTTCTGATAAATCACGCAACAGCATGTCCACTTCACCCGCCACCTGTTTGGCTGCCACGCTGTCTTCTATGGTTTTGGCACGCATGCCCTCAATCACTGCAGAATACACCCAAAACAATTGTTTCAAGTGCAAAGCGCTCACCAAGGTTTGTAATTTAGTGACCAGCACTTGGATGTTAGACAAAGCTTTGTCGCCGTTGATTTGTTTGATCCAATTCAACAAAGACACTTGGTATACTGTTCTGACTTTTTTCAGTGCTGCTTTCAATTGGGCGCCTGACATGGAAAAGTCACCTTCCATCAGTCGATCGGGCACGCCCAAGGTCAAATTGGGGTTGAAAAGGGCACTTTCTGAGAGTAGTTTTTGACTGCGAACGGCACGCAGGTCATTGACCAATGGCAACAGAACAATGGGCACGTCTTTGTGTCCCAGTTCAATCCGTTCCAAATAATCTGGCAAACGCAAGATGCTTTGCATCAAGGTGTCATAGGCAGAGTCTTTGTCACGGATGTTGTCTTCAATCAAATCCTTGGCAACACCCTCCATTTCTTCAGCCACCATGGCTGCGCCATAGAGCTCGACCATCTTCAATGTCCCTTGAACTTGGTGTAAATAGGTGACACAAAACTGCAGTTGGTTGATGTCTTCAGAATCCTCCACATATGCTTTCAGTGCTTCTTTGGCACGGTTCAAGGTCTCATCCAGTTCAGATTTAACCCAGGTCAATGTAGAAAAGTCGATGTGGTCTGTGCTACTCATAATTATTATTTTAGTCTAAATGCCAGTGTTCTGCTTTTATTGACACGCGTCATTTTAGGGTGTGTCCAAGCATTGATTTCTGTTTGTCCCAAAATCAAAAGCCCTTTTCTTGCCAAATGATTGACGAGGCCGTCCAATATTTGTTGGCGGACTGATTTGTCAAAGTACATCAGTACGTTTTGACAATAAATCACGTCGTATTTCACATTTGAGGGTTTGTTCACATCCAGCAAATTAAACACCCCAAAAGCCATGCGCTTTTTGAGTGAATCCCTGATCATGAACATTTCATCACTCAATTTGGTGATGTAATTTCGGTATGGTTTGTCTATGTTCTCTAATTTGTCACTGCTGTAGATGGCCTGATTCGCAATGGCCACAGCAGGGCTGCTGACGTCGGTGGCTGTGACGCCAAAATTGGCGTCTTTTTCTGTATCCTTACAGGCTTTGTGTGCCACCATGGCCAATGAATAGGCCTCTTCACCTGTGGCGCAGCTGACGCTCCAGATCTTGTACCTGAGCGGTTTGGTGTGGCCATTGATTTTTTCAGTCAAGTCCTCTGAAACCAGTTCAAAAGAAGGCTTGTGTCTGAAAAAAGAGGTCTCATGAACCGTCAAGCGATCCACCAGTTGCGACCATTCCAGGTTGCCTTCAATGCCTGAATTGATGAACTCCCAATATTTATCAAATTCAGTGTAGCCAACCTCACGCATTCTGGACCAAATTTTGGATTGTAAAAACAGCTTTCGCTCTTTAGGCACAATGATGCCCAATCGGTTTTCCAACAAAGCCGCCCACCGCTCGTATTCAGCGTTAGATAACGGTGGTATTTTTAAAAATGGCTTGTTGCTATACATCTTGTACATCAGTCATTGTGTATCAATTCAATCAGAAGAACTCATCATCAGGTAACTTAAAGTCTTCTACCGACTTACGCAGCTCGGTCGCCAGTTCCACCAGGTTACCAATCGATTCCGCGGTTTGTTGTGTACCGGCAGAAGTTTGGGTGGTGATTTCCTGAATCACGTTCATCGTTCCTGAGATGTTGGTCGCTGCCACCGATTGCTGTCTGGCCGCTTCAGAAATGTTTTGAATCAGTTCCGCCAAGTCGTTCGATACCGTTTCAATCTCAATCAAGGCCTCACCCGCGTCCTCGGCTTTGCGGGCACCGCCCACCACCTCGGTTGTGGTTTGTTCCATTGATTTAACCGCCTCATTGGTATCGGTTTGAATCGTTTGTACAATGCCCTCAATTTGGCGTGTTGCACTGGAAGCCCTTTCAGCCAGCTGCTGTACCTCGTCGGCAACAACCGCGAAACCACGTCCAGACTCACCCGATGAGGCCGCCTGAATCGCTGCATTCAATGCCAAAATATTTGTTTGCTCGGCAATGTCATTAATCAGCTCTACGATGTTACCAATTTCTTGAGAAGACTCACCCAGTCGCTTAATACGTTTAGATGTGTCTTGAATCTGAGATCGGATGTTGTTCATGCCCTTAATGGTGTCTCGCACCACTTCGGCGCCGTTGTGTGCAATCAATACTGAACGTTGCGCCACGTCGGCCGATTCAAGAGAGTTTTTCGATACTTCGTCAATCGACACCGCAATCTCGTTAATCGCAGCAGAAGCGTTGGTGATCTGTGTTGCCTGATGCTCAGAAGCTTCTGCTAAGTGCATGGCCGTGGCTTGTGCTTCTTGTGCCGCAGAGGCCACACCCACCGAGGCATCATTAATCGTTTTCACCAATGAACGCAGGGCCTCAATCGCGAAGTTCACAGAGTCCGCGATGGCCCCCGTGATGTCTTCCGATACCGTTGCATTCACAGTCAAGTCACCGTCAGCCAATGAGGCCCTTTCATCCAGTAGCCGCAAAATCGCTTGTTGGTTTCTTT
>JAUHZH010000072.1 GCA_030426065.1 Gammaproteobacteria bacterium | reverse complement strand
AATTTGGCACCCGATGAAATTTTACTCATGACAGGCAGGAACAGGGCCGTGGCACCGACATTTTGCATGAAGCCTGAGATGGTGCCAACGGTCATCGACACCACGGGGATCACGGTTTTTTCCGTTTTTCCGCCGACTTTTAATATGGCATTGGCCACCACGGTCATGGCACCAGTTCGATCCAAACCAGCACCCAAAATCATCACGGCAATGATGGACACCACGGCATTGGAAGCGAAACCTTCAAAAAGTTGGGCATCTGGTACCAGGCCTGTGAGGCCAAGCAAAACCAAAATGAAAATGGCGGCTACGTCGATGCGTATGACTTCGGTGATGAACATCAAGACGGTGTAAGCCAGAATGGCCAATACCATCAACATCTCATTGGTGATGCCCATCGATTCCATCGTTACACCTTGGTCATGATCAAATCGTAACTGTTGTGTTCAAGTTTTTGTCCTCGGCGTTCAAACTTGGTCACCGGGCGCCATTCAGGGCGGGGTGCAAAGGCATTGTTGTCTTGGGTGTTTTTGAAACTGGGCGTTTCGGCAAACAAAGCCTGAACCTCTTCAGCATAGGGTTGCCAATCCGAGGCATAATGCAATCGGCCGCCAGTTTGTAGTTTTTGTGCAGCCAAGGCAAGGAAATCAGGGTTGATGATGCGCCTTTTGTGGTGGCGTTTTTTGTGCCAAGGGTCTGGAAAATATACGTGAATCGCGGCCAAACTTTGGTCTGCTGTGTGTTTGCTCAACATGTCAACGGCATCGTTTCTGATGATGCGGACGTTGTTCAACCCCAAATTTTCAGACTCAATCAACAGGTGGCCAATGCCAGGCAAGTGGACCTCAATGCCGAGAAAATTCACGTCAGGGTGTCTTTGTGCGGCATGAATGATGGACTCGCCATTGCCAAAGCCAATGTCCAGCCAAACTGGATTGTTGTTGCCGAAAATGGCATAAAAATCAAGCTTTTCTGGAACGGGATCGATGGCAAATTTGGGCATCAACAACTCAACGGCTTTGCGCTGGCCAGTGGTCATTTTCCCCTTTCTCAGCACAAAACTGCGGATTTGTCGTTCTTTTGAGTCGAACTGCATGGTTGGGTCACATCCTTAATCAACCCCATTTTAACCCCAAAGGCAGAAAAATCCAGCGCTAAACCATACCGGTGTTGGACACCACACCAGGTGTCACCAGACAAATTGGCTGTGGCTCACCTGACGGGTCAGTTGTTGGTGCATCTTGAGCAGCTGTGTTTTGTCCAGATAGGGGATGTTGATGTGGTGCAATGCGATGTTGGAACCAGCGGTATCGACCCACAAACCACCGTGGTTGTTGCGCCGATCAAAAGGTGACTCGGTCAAATGAATGGTTTGGATCTTGTTGATTTTGACCAGACTGATGCCACGAAACAACACACCTGAACGGAAAGCGACGTAATGTTCGTTGTGGGCAAAAGCAGCGAACCGTGCCCAAGCACTGGCATACCACCACCAAAGCGGAGCTGAAAGCAGCAGCCAGGCACATTCATTGCGCCAAAAAAAAGTGGGCAAGGCAATTACGGTCAACAAAATGGCCGCAGTTTTTTTGAACAACCGCCGTTTCGCTTTGTGCGACAAAGGCTGCCATTGGGTTTGATTCAAATCAATTCTGGGTTCGATGTCTTGGACCAAGGGTGGCAATTGTTCTGGCTTGGCCAAAGGGGCCAACCAACGCATCACAATCCCCGTTTGTTCGGTGACGCCGCCGGCCGTTTCCATGGTTAAAGTTTGGCGACCCAAAGCCCGGTGCATGAATGATTCCCTGATGCGTAACAACTGAATCCTTTTGATCGGAATGTTGGCGGACAGGTTGGTTAAGAGACCCATGTTGGCCAACAATTTGCCGCGCTCTTTTTTTAAAGTGAAACCGTGCAGTTTTAAATGGGCAATGACCATGGAAAGCAACCAGGCTGCCAACAAAATCATCAAAACCAGGACCAAACCATTGAGCAATTTACCGTGCAATCCGGTGAAGTTCCTGATGTAAAACACCATGCTCAAAATGTAGCTGGATAATTGGTCACGCATGGCTTCAGACTGCATGGCCAAACCAAAAATGGCGGCCAAAGGGACCAAAGCTTGCCAATGGATGCAGCCGTAGCGGGTGATGTCGCCTGATGTCATGGTGAACAAAGGCGCTTCTTCTGGCTGCTCCGATTCGCTGGATTCAGGAGCTGAAGATGGGTCCGTCGTTTGGTTGTTTTTGATGGCTTGTTGGATGTCTGACAACTGGGACAAGCCGACCACCCGAATAACGGCTTCTGGCTTACTGCCCGAAGCCGATTCAATTTGTACTGTGACCACTTTGAACAGTTTGTGCAACACGGTGGATTTGATGTTGATGTTCTGAATCCTTTCATAAGGCACTTGGCGTAATTCCTTGAACAAGATGCCGCTTTTAACCACAATGCGATCAGGTTCCAGCCAATAACGATAAAACCAATATTGAACGACGGTACCGATGGTGGCGAACAAGGCCAAACCCGCGACAAACCACCCTTGTTGAAAAAAGTAGGACCCACTGACAAAGAAAGTCACGACCAAGGGGAAAATGATCTTGACGATGGCTTCTATGAAGATGAACAGGGGCGATGAAGGGTGGAGCTTGATGAACGCGGTATGTGGTTCGAAACTTTGACTCATACGGTGTCGTCCTGTGTGGCCACAATCAGTTCTTTTCTGAGCTCAGCAGCCCGGCTTTCAAGCAAGCCATGTAAGGTGACATGTGCGTCGCGGGTGCCGGCTGTGTGGACAATCAGCTTGGCCAAAGATTTTCTTCGTTCCAGTGGTCCAGTGGTGATGTCGGTGTGTTGGATTCGGTTCCTTGGGATGACAATCATTTGACGCCAAAAAACACCTCGATGAATCACCAGCCCTTGTTCGGTTAAAGCGTATTGATATCTTTTGTACCATGCTTTGACATAGGCGTTGATGAGGACGCCAAACAAGACCCAGCATGACACCGCCTTGATGGCTGCGTGGTACCAAAGGTTTTCTGCGGCAAAGTATGCCAAGACAAAAACCGGCACCATCACAAAGGCTGACCAAATCCAAGTCAACAGTTTCAGAATGGATAAATAACTGGGCGCCAAAGCGCTGTAATCAAAGGTTTTCATAGGGCATTGATGTTGGGTGGGGGGACTTGTTGCCAAGTCCCTTGAACGGTCATTTGTCAGACAGGTGCATCAATGGTAAGGGTTGTGTGGAATCGCCATCGATGAAATAAATTTTGGAAGCGGGGTCTTTGGAGATGCTTTTCAAAGCTTCCAAAGATTGCAACTTCACGTAGTTGGGGTTGTTGCCGATGGCGTCGTTGATTTTTTCAATCTCATAGGCTTGGGCATCGGCCAGAACGCGGCGTTTCTCAGCTTCTTCTTCAGCGGCTTTGCGCTCGGCTTCTGCAGCTGCAATCAGTTGTTGCTGTTCAGTTTTGTAACGCTCCAATTCGGCTTTCTGTTTTTCCACTTCTTGCTCACGTTCCTTCTTGGCTTCTATGGCTTTGGTGATGAAAGGTGGCAAAGAAATGTCTCGGATCAGAACCGCAGACACATTGATGCCTTTGGGAGCCAGAAACTCGGCCAATCCCAAGGTCAGGTCTGTTTGCAACTGCTCTTGTGTTTCTTCCAGGAAGAAGTCTTCTGCACGTTTGATCGATTTGCCTTGTTCACGGAGCAACGAACGCAATTTGGGTACCAAGTGAACTTGCTTCATGTTGTCCATTGTGCCAGTCTCTTGCAATATTTTGGCGGCCATGTCTCCGTTCAATCTAAACTGGACAGATACCTCTACAGATGTTTGCAGTTGATCTTGAGAAGGGACTTGGGCTTGTTCAAAATGAGACTGTTCACGGATGTCGAATTTTTGAAATTTAAGCAGCGGATTGACTGGAATGTTAAGGCCTTCTTTATAAGCATCTGGTTGCACCGCGCCGAACAGCGTACCCACAGCCACGTGGCCGGCTGGGACCGAGACCCAAAAGCGAGACCCCACTGCGAACAACAAGATGACGATGACAAAAGGGATGAATTTGGTGAAAGAAATTTTTTGACTCATGTGATTCCTCTAACGATTTTAACGCCAAAGATTGTATCAAATGTGATCAAAAAAAACCTGAGTCATTGGTCACAGGTCAGTGAAAAAATGAGGTCAGCCAAATGGTTTAATCAATCCAAGTTCAGGACACTACACTAGCCTTCGACAAAACCCATGTCGGGCCAGTCTTCGTCATCATGATTCAAATAAGCACCCATTTCGTCGATCTCACAAACATGAACAAACCCTTGGTCAGTCACTGTTTTTTGGCGTGCATAATGGGCAATGTCCTCGGCATCGTCGTCATTTTTACAAATCGCAAACACCGTTGGCCCAGCCCCTGAGATGCCGGTGGCTATGGCACCATGAGAGCGGGCATAATCGCGGAAAGGGCTGAAATGTGGAAACAATGATTCCCTGTGGGGTGCGGCCAACAGGTCATACAAATGTTCGGCGGCCAAATCGTCTGAGCCCAGGTTCAAGGCTTGGATGAACACCGCCAGGTTTTTCGCGTGGTTGATGGCTGTTTTCATGTCAACGGTTTCGGGCAGCACAGATCGGGCATGTTCTGTCATCACTTGGGAACCGTTGTAAAACAGCACTATCCGCCAATGTCTTGGAAAAGGAACGGGTATGATGGGCAAATCTTCAGCTTGTGTCATCAATTGGAAACCGCCCGCCAAGCAAGGGGCGACGTTGTCCAAACAAGGTGACCCGGTATAAATGGCTTCCATCTCAGCTGCCAAAGACAGCAACTCTTTCATGGTCAAAAAGTCATCATAGTAGTGGTTCAAGGCCAATAAAGCCGCCACGATCGATGCCGCACTGGATCCCAAGCCACTGCCCACCGGCAGGTTCTTGTGGAGTGTGATTTTGATGGGTGATTTTTTGTTGTGGCTTTTGTTGAACAATGCTTGCACCCGATCATGGGTGTGCCACACCAAGTTCCTTTTGCCATTCGGTACTTCAGATGCGAACAGACCATCGACTTCAAAACCAAAAACATCGTCTTCAACCAATTCCACCACATCGCCCAGAGGTTGGCCGTAAATCGGTCTGACACACAAACCCAAGACATCAAATCCAACGGAGAAATTACCGATGGTGATGGGGGCAAAAGCAGAAATCAAAGGTGTCATGGGTGCCATATTTGGTGAATGTGACTATCTTAGGTGCTTGTTTCATTAAACACAAACTACAGTGCCTGGTTTATTGAAAAAAACCATCTCAAATTGGGTGTTTTCCCCTATTTATTTGGACTGTTTTGATTGGGATAATGAAATGAAGGATGAATGCTCACAGCCTTGGATGGGACAAATGCCGTTGAGTGGCAGGGGAAAACGCGCTGCAATCCAGTTTTCCCCTGCTGTCAGCGGCAGCGGTGACGAGCAACCAAGTAGGGGGCAGTTGACCGATGGATGCTGATGAAGGGCACTGGTTTGTTGATAGCCAGGCGTTGGTTTGACATTGGGTCGGCAAGAAAACCTGCTGAAGCAATTCAGCAGGTTTTTTTGTATGAAAGGTAGTTATTTTTTGTCGGTTAAACCAAAACCAAAATCTTGCGCTGTGTTGGCAGCCAAGGCGGTCACCACCACCCAAGCAGCCACGTTCTGGGCCAAGTTTTTTGGATCGATTTTATCTAAGGTGTCGTTGGCGGTGTGGTGGTAATCGAAGTAGTCAGTACCATCCTGTTTGAGGCTGAATACGGCCATGCCAGCCGCTCGCAAAGGAATCAGGTCAGGAGCCGATGATGATTGGTTGTTGGCATAGGTAATACCCAAAGGGTTCAATAACTTCATCATTTCATCGACCAAAGGCATGGCGTGTTCATCGACACGGGTGCCCAAGGCATAAATCGCACCGGCGCCAAAGTCAGATTCGCCGCCCAGAATGTGCTGCTTCAGTTCGTGTTTGTGTGCTTCATGATAGGCTTTGGCACCCGCCAGCCCATATTCCTCATTGGCCCACAAAATAACGCGAATGGTGCGTTTGAGTGGGCCGATGTGTTGTTTAATCAGTTTGGCTGTTGCCATGGTGATGCCACAACCTGAAGCATCATCTATCGCACCGGTGCCTAAATCCCATGAGTCCAAATGACAACCAATCACAATGTACTCATCGGGACGTTCAGTGCCGACGATGTCACCGATGACGTTGTGAGACGTGTAATCGTCCCCAAAATAAGAACCCAAGGTGTATTTCAAAGTCACTGGCTGATCACGTTTGAGCATGTTCATCAGCAAATCGGCATCTGGATTGGACAAAGCGGCCGCTGGCACAGTGGCCACGTTGTGGTCGTGTTTCATCGCACCGGTGTGCGGTAAGCGGTCGTTGTCGGTACCAATCGAACGAATCACCGTACCGATGCCACCTTTGGCAGCCGTGACTTGGGCCGCGGTGCCCCTGGCACCCACCGCTTGCCCATAGCCTGAACCGTCTTTTTGACGTGACATGCGGTTGCTGATGAAGGTGATTTTGCCTTTGACCACATTTGGATCAGCGGCTTCTAGGTCTGCTAAGTTGGCAAAATGAACCACTTCGCCAGTGATGCCTTCTTTGGGTGTGGGTATGGATTTACCGAGTGCAGTGATGGCCAAGGGTTGAGGAAATGGTGCCAAGATTTCAGCCCGTTCTTTTCCACGCACCCAGCGCTGAAACGTGGCTGGTTCTAAAGTTACACGATCAAAACCCAAGGCTTTGAATTTGGCTTCACCCCAAGCCACGGCTTTGGCGTCGTTTTCACTGCCACCCAAACGCGGACCCACCTCGGTGGTCAAAGATTCAGTGATGTCATAGGCCAAAGGATCATTGAGCGCATGGTCACGTAATGTGGCCACTTTTTGCAAAAATGAGGCATCATACATCTGGGAAATTTTTTGCTCAGCAGCAAAAAGACTGGTGCTGAGCAATAAGGCTGAGTATGCGATGGCTTTCATGGGGTCCTCTGTTGTTATTTGTCAATCGACGTTTGATTGTAACCAAAAAAAAGCCGGGGTCAAAGCCCCGGCTTTTGATTAGCTTGTAAAGCCTTATTCGCCGTTTGCTTTTTTACCGTCACCACCTTTGATGATGGAGAATTGGTTCAAATCGACGTATTTTTTGAAAGCCATGTTGACGTCCAGAATGGTCAGTTCTTCTAAGGCTTTTTCGTATTTCTTGTTCCAAGCTTGTGTGCGTTCCAAATCAATGTAATCGCGCAATTGAGCGGCCAAACGGTTGTCTTTGGCGCGGTCGATGCGGTTGTTTTGCAACACACCTTTCTTGGCGTCTTCCAGTTCTTGCTCAGTGAAGCCTTCGGCCAAGACTTTTTCCATTTCTTCTTTGAAAGCCACTTCCACTTTGTTCAAGTTTTCAGGGGCGCAAATGGCATAAGCACCGAGAACCGAACGGTCATCAAAACTGCTGGCTTGGAAGAATGAACCGGCACCGTAACTCAAACCATCTTTCTGGCGCAAGCGGTTGGCCAATCGGCTGGAAATGAATCCGCCGCCCAACATTTGGTTGGCCATGAACAGGGCAGGGTAGTCTTCGTGGTCGTCACTGATGGGCAGCATCAACATGGCACCAAAGGCCGCACCGGCTTTGTCAGGTGTGTCGATGAATTTATTGATGGCATCCACTTGGTTGTATTCAGCAGGAACGCGTTGGTAATTAACCGAAGCATTCCAATCACCCAAAGATTTTTCCAAAGCCGCTGTGGTGGCTTCTACATCAAAATCACCCACAATGGCGATGTCGGCATCTTGGGCACCATAAAAATCAGCGTGGAAATCTTTCAACTCTTGAACCGTGATCGCTTTGATGGCGTTGATTTCTTCATCAATGGTCAACTGGTAACGTGGATGGCCGGGCTCATATACATTGGTGTGTTTGGCCAATTGTCGGAACACTTGTGACTGTGGTTGTTGCTTTTGTTGCTCCAAGCTGACGATGCGCTCCTGTTTCAAAACGTCCAACTCTTCTTGGCTGAATGCCGGTGTTTTGAACACTTCATCCAACAAGGCAATCACTTTGGGCAAGTTTTCTTTGGTGGTGGTGATCGAAGCAGATGCGCCACGGGCCGATCCGCCAACCGAGACATTGGCTTTCAGCTGATCGAACTCAGCTTGCAATGCTTTGCGGTCCAGGCGTTGGGTGCCGCGTTGTAACATGCTGGCTGTGATGTCGCCGATGGTGGAAAGGTTGTGCAAGGCTTCGGTGTTGCCCATGTCCAAGTTGATGCGGACGACGACCGATTCACCGCCCGCGGGCCGGTCGACTTCGAAGTGTGGCCGGATCCGGGGGCAGGCTCGCCGGCGCTGACCGATCTTGAGGACCAGCTCGCGAAGTGCGACGAGGCGATCGCCGG
>JAUHZH010000443.1 GCA_030426065.1 Gammaproteobacteria bacterium | reverse complement strand
GACCCAAACCCAAAGGTTGACCTTGAGGAACAAACACGCGTTTGACATGGACGGGCAAGGTATCAAGCTTTTCAGCTAAATGGGGTTTGTTCTGAGCAAACTTGGCGCGCAAATCTGGCATCGGGTCAAAGTGATCGCTGATGGCATGTTTGCTTGCCGAGGTGATGAAAATCAATGTTTCAATGCCGGCTTCAATCGCCTCTTCCACCGCATATTGAATCAATGGCTTGTCAATGATCGGAAGCAGTTCTTTGGGAATCGCCTTGGTCGCAGGCAAAAAGCGAGTGCCCATGCCACCGACTGGGAATACGGCTTTGGTGATTTTCTTCATGATTGGTCTTTGATCAGTTCAAGGGTTGAGGTTTTGAATTCAGGTACCATTTGGCACAAAGCTTTTTTCAAAGCATCTTGCTCAAAGGCCACGGCGTGTTGTTGCGCTTGGTCAATGGACACAGACAATGAGCTGAAATTTTGTTGTCCACGTTTGGCGGCATAAATTTTATCCACGGCGGTGGCTTTCAGGTCTTCGACGTCATAGTGTAACTCTTCATTGAGCTTTTCGCCTGGTCTGAGGCCTGTGTATTGGATGTTGACTTGGCCTGTTTTCCCAGCCAACGTGATCATCCGCTCTGCCAAGTTTTTGATCTTGACCGGCTGACCCATGTCCAGAACCAATGTACTGTCTTGGGTTTCCTCCAAAACCAAGCCCTGCAGAATCAACTGGCAAGCCTCTGGAATGGTCATGAAGTAACGTTCCATGTCTTTGTGTGTTACCGTGACTGGACCACCTTGTGCGATCTGTTGCTCAAACAAAGGAACCACTGAGCCTGCTGAACCCAACACGTTGCCAAATCGCACCGCCACATAATCGGTTTGGCTGGTACTGTTGATGAATTGACAGTACTTTTCTGCCAACCGCTTGGTGGCTCCCATGACGCTGTAAGGGTTCACTGCTTTGTCAGTGGAAATTAATACCATTTGATCGACACCAAATTCATCACAACAGTCAGCCACATGCCGGGTGCCAACCACATTGTTCAAAAACGCTTCAGATGCATGGTTTTCCAACAACGGAACGTGCTTATAAGCGGCTGCATGGAACACCAGATCAGGTCGGCTTTGTTTGAAAATATGAAACAAATGGGCTTTGTTGGTGACGTTGCCCAACAACGATTTGATGACGATGTCGCTGCCTTGAAGTTCTTTGTCGATGGCATACAAGTTGTATTCTGCATGGTCAACTATGGTCAATTGGCTGACACCCAAACGCGCCAATTGTCGGCACAACTCCGAACCAATGGATCCACCGCCGCCGGTCACCAAAACCGACTTGTTTTTGACAAACTCAGCCACTGGCCCCCAGTCCAATTCGACTTTTTCACGTCCCAATAAATCTTCGACAGTGATCGGTTCCAACTCATTGACGTTGACCAACTGGGCATCAAAATCTTCGATCACCACTTTTTGCGGAGTGAATTTAGCTTCCGCCTTTGAAATAGAGGTCGGCGGCAGTCCCGCCGTTTCCAGTGCTGCGACTATGGTGCCGACCAGCGCGTGTGCCGCAGCGGCCGCGGCCTGTCTTTCGCCTGTGGCAACTTTCGCTGGCAGTGTATCCCGGCACGATGGATTCAATGACCCCGTGCTGCCTCCCAAAGTAATGAAATTCTACAATCACTCCTATGTTGCAGACAATGACCCGCGCAATCCCTTGATTTCGCCGGTA
>JAUHZH010000071.1 GCA_030426065.1 Gammaproteobacteria bacterium | reverse complement strand
CAAGACTTGGTGATGACCGTCAACAGCCAAGGCACGGTCAAAGCCAAAAGGGAAATCGCCTTGAAAACCGAAATCGCCGGCAAGGTGATGGCAATGAACCCAGTTTTTGCTGCGGGTGGGCAGTTCAAGCAAGGTGATGTGCTGGTCACCATCGACCCAGCGGATTATCAAGTCGCAGTCAAACAAGCCCAGGCGGCTTTGGCCAGCGCCATCGCCAACAAAGACCTGGAGCAAGCCCGTTCAGATCAGGCACTGAAAGACTGGCAATCCTTCGGCAAAAAAGGCAAGCCCAGCGATCTGGTGCTGAACATCCCGCAACTCAACGGCGCCAAAGCCCAGGTCAAAGCCGCCGAAGCGGAGCTGGCCAAAGCCGAACGGAATTTATCCAAAACACAAATCACCGCCCCTTTTGATGGCACGGTGTTGAGCAAGGATGTTGATTTGGGACAATTTGTTGGTGTCGCCGCCTCATTGGGCATGATAGCAGGCACTGAAGTGGCAGAAGTCCGTTTGCCCTTGACCCAAAGAGACATTGACAAACTCGCCATCGGCCACGGTGATTTAACCACACAACCCTGGGTGGTGCACTTTCAAAACGAGAAACAAACGGTGGACGGTCAATTGGTGCGATTGGAAGCCGCCAAAGACCCGAACACCTTGATGCATTATGCAGTGGCAGAAATTGAAGCCCCCCTTGCTGCCGATTTATTTTTCAATTCCTTTGTTGCCGCCACCATCGAGGGCCAATCGCTGCCGGGTGTTTATGCCGTACCCAGTGCATGGATGATGGCCAATGACCAAGTGCCCATTTACCGCGACGGGGAGCTGGACATTTTGGACGTCACCGTGGTTCACAAGACCGATGACTTCTTTTATGTCTCAACGGGTTTGAACGAACAAAGCCAAGTCATCACCACACCCATTCAGGCGCCCGCCCGAGGGATGAAGCTGCGACTGAACACCACCAAGGATGCTGTTGAACCCCAAAAAACAACTGAGGCAAAACCATGAACAAACGTTGGGACCAAGGCATCATTTATTGGTTCGCCAACAACTCGGTGGCGGCCAACCTGATGATGTTCTGTCTGATCATTGCCGGTGGTTACACGGCATCGACATTGAAAAAAGAAATCTTTCCTGCCACTTCCACCAACATGGTGACGGTCACCATGGCCTACCCGGGTGCTGCCCCCGATGAAGTGGAAAAGGGTATCTGTGCCAAGATCGAAGATGCGGTGACCGGATTGGAAGGCATCGACAAGACCACTTGTATTTCCAATGAAGGCTTCGCCCGAGGCACTTTGGAAATCAACAGCGATTACGTGGTCAAAGACGTGATGGCTGAAATCAAAAACCGCGTGGATGGCATCAACTCATTCCCTGTTCAAGCAGAAAAGCCCGTCATTTCGGAAATCATTAGAAATGATCCCGTTCTTTATGTATCAATCTTTGGTAGTGTTCCTGAAATTGATTTATTAAAAACAGCAAGAACCGTTCGGGATGAAATCATAGACTTGCCAGATGTATCAATTGCCGAAATCACTTCTGAGCGCGAATTTGAAATTGCAGTCGAGGTCACCGAATTGACTTTGCGTGAATACAATTTGACTTTCGACGAAATTGCCCAAGCTTTGCGTGCCAGTTCGATTGACATGCCCGGCGGCTCGATCAAAACAGACCGCGGTGATGTGTTGCTTCGCTCCGTGGGCCAAGCCTACATTGGACGAGATTTTGCCGATGTGGTCATTCGAACCAACCCTGACGGATCTCGCCTCTTACTCAAAGACATTGCGGAAATCAAAGATGGGTTCATTGAAGGAACCACTCCTTCAACATTTGATGGACAACCCGGCATTGGTATCAGAGTACTCTCAGTCAACAATGAATCGGTTTTGGACATATCCGATCAAGTCAACACTTATGTAAAAACAAAGCAGTCACAATTACCCGAAAACATTGAAATTACAACATGGTCTGACACATCTCATTACGTTCGAGGACGCCTTGAAATGATGCAGCGCAACATGTGGCAAGGGGCCTTGTTGGTGTTGTTGATTTTGACTTTGTTTTTGCGATTGAAAGTGGCGTTCTGGGTGATGGTCGGTTTGCCCGTGGCCTTTTTGGGTGCGTTCATGCTGTTGCCGGTTGCGGGCGTCAGCGTCAACATGCTCAGCATGTTTGGTTTCATTCTGGTGTTGGGGATCGTGGTGGATGACGCGATTGTCATTGGCGAAAGTTCCTATTATGAAATACAACACCACGGTCATTCCCTGAAAAACGTGGTGGTGGGTGCACAAAAAGTGGCCACGCCAGCCACTTTCGGCGTCTTGACCACGGTGGCGGCATTCATGCCGATGTTGTTTGTCGGCACCCTGTTTGGGTCATTTTTTGAAGCCATCGCCTGGGTGGTGATTCTGTGTTTGATTTTTTCACTGGTCGAATCCAAACTGATTTTACCGGCCCATTTGGCGCACATGAAATCAGATGACATCGGCACCAAAAAACCAGGACCTCTGCTGCGTGTACAACGACGGGTCAATGGTTTTTTGGAACACGTGGTCAAATCCAAATACCAACCATTGATTGCCAAGGCAATTCAGCGCCCAGGTTTCACTTTGTGTGTTTTTGGCGCGGTTTTCCTACTCAGCATAGGGCTAATGACAAATAAAATTGTACGTTATGTAATCATGCCTGATTTTGCAGCTGACTTTGTTCAAGCCGACTTTGCCATGGCCCAAGGCACACCACAAGCGAGAACAGAAGAAGTGTTGAAACGGGTTGAAAATGCCTTGATTCAATTGGACCGTGACGTCAGTCGTGAACATGGCAAGGAGTCTGGTTCTGTCTTCAGTCACTGGTTGTCTTTTACCAACAACCAAGTGTCTGGCAAAGTTATTGTGGAACTGGTCAAAGAGGAAGACTCGGTGATAGACGGCAAAGAAATGCTGCGCCGTTGGATTGAATACATCGGAGAATTACCCGGTGCAACCCATGTCGGTACCATGGCATTGACGGGTCCGGGCCAGGGCCCCGACATCAGCCTCAAACTCAATGGCAACGACATCGAGCAGTTGCGGTTGGCGGTTGATGAAATCGCCCACGTGTTGAAAAACTACGACGGCGTTTCCGACATCCGAAATTCCATCGAGTCCGGTAAAGACGAAATCCAACTGGCCCTCAAACCCCTGGGGCGCAATTTGGGATTGAGCCAAGCAGACCTCGGGCGCCAAGTCAGGCAAGCCTTTTACGGTGAGGAGATCCAACGCATGCAACGCGGCAACGATGAAGTCAAAGTGATGCTGCGCTATGACCGCTACACCCGAGAGTCGTTGACATCACTCGATGAACTGCGCATACGCACACCGCAAGGGGCTCAAGTGCCCTTGCACACGGTGGCAGAGGTCACTTTGGACAAGGCACCGAACAGCATCGAACGGGTCAACCGCAAAAGGGCGGCCCGTTTAACCGCGATGGTGGACAAAGCCATTGGTGACCCGCAAGCGATTGCAACCGAATTGCAAGGCAAACACATCCCCGAAATTTTGGCCAAATACGCAGGAATCAAATCTGAAACTGACGGTATGACCAAAGAAATGGGTGAACTGGTCTACAACCTGATAATCGGCATGTTGGCGGCTTGTTTGTTGATCTATGTCTTGATGGCCATTCCGTTAAAATCCTATGCCCAACCCTTGATCATCATGTCGGTGATACCGTTTGGCATCACGGGCGCCATCATCGGCCATTGGATTGTTGGAGAGACCTTCAGCATGATGTCAATGTTTGGTGTCATTGCCTTGTTTGGTGTGGTGGTCAACGATTCTTTGGTGATGGTGGACTATGTCAACAAAGAGCGGGCCCAAGGCGTTGATTTGATCACCGCCATTCAACATGCTGGATCGAAACGTTTCCGGGCGATTTTGTTGACTTCTTTGACGACGTTCTTTGGCTTGTTACCCATCATGTTTGAACCTTCATTGCAGGCCAAGGTGATTGTGCCCATGGCGGTGTCATTGGCGTTTGGCATCTTGTTTGCCACCGTCATCACCTTGGTGTTGGTGCCGGCGCTGTATGCCTTGTTGGAACGCATCAAGTTTCGTTTCAGTCGAATCATGGGCTATCAAAGCGACAAAACCACCACAGCACCTGTGCCAGCTGATGAAAGCGGTCACAGTGATTTGGTGTGAGGCCAGCTGGAACGCATGACTCACCAGCGGGCCCAGTGTCACTCACCGGTGTGGTTTATTTTTCTGTCACTGTTTTTTTCCTTTTGAATTTGGGCCACCAATGGCGCGCGTCAAAGGATTTAAACAGTGACTTCAACCACGACAACAAGGCCATGCTGATCCAAATAGACCACAACAAAATCAGCAGTTTATACCACCACAAGTGAAGGCTGAATAAGGTCAACTGCGGCACCTGTTGGTTACCTGCATCCAAATACCAATGCAAATGACTGCCATTGGATTGGCTTCCAGTGATGCCCATATCGGGTTGGGAAAACAAGCCATATGCCACCACACCTGCCAGCACCGATAAAGCAACCAGGGAAAAGAGCAGACTGAACCACTGCAATACAATGTTTTTTGCCTGATGTCCTTCAAAACCTGCGAATTTGACTTTCCACCCAATGAAAAACAACCACACGGCAATCAACACAAACGCAGACCACGAGAACGTGCCAAATGCACAACCCAAAGCCAGCCATTGCCAAGGTTTCAGCGGTGAATAGCGGCTTCGTCCAAGGACCATCGCCATCACCAAAAACACGATGAGCTCACCCCAATACAAAAACGCAGGGCCGACCCCAGCTGAATGACCAAACAACACCCAACGGTCTCGAGGCAGGTCCATGGTCTGGTCTAAATTACTGTATTCCTGCGGCAGCGCTATGGTTGGTGTTTGGTGTAGCATGGTGAGTGGCTGATTGACATACCACTCAATCGAGACCCGATGGTTGCCCGGTAAAAACCCGACGGCGACAACACCATCCTCATTCATCAAATTGGATTCAACACCATCAAAACTCACAGACTTAACCACAGACTCCTTTGCCAGTTTGACATTGAATTGGCCGCCCTGAGTGGCTCTGTATTTGATGTTTGTGACCACCTTGGTTGTCCTTTTACCCAAAGAATAACTGTTGGCAACTGAATCAATGGACAACACATCGCCCGCCACCGATTGTGGTCGCGACACATTGACATTGATGGACTCATGGGGCCTGGGCAGGAACATGTGCATGAAATAATCACGCCTGTCCTCAAACAATGAAGCTTCTGCAACCAACGGTATGCCTGAGATTTCCATGTGCCACTGTGGCGAAGCCACCAAGTGCCACTCTTCAATGTATTCATTGCTGTCTGCAGCGGTTAATGTCAACTGTTTGACCCGCTCCAAACGAGAAACCCACGCGAAAGTGCTTTCATCCGGTCCCAAACTGACAAGAACATCACCTTGGTCATTGGTTTGTACTTTTTCAACTGGAAACTCATGGTCCAACAAAGGGATGTGGACATCTATCACCCCTTTTTCAGGTGCCACCCGCTCAACTTGATTCCTTATGTACCACTGGTCATCAAAATAAACAGAGCGCGTCACTTTGACAAAAGTTTGGATGTCCGTTGATTGGCTGGGTGCATCCACGTCATTGTCAACTTCAGATGTAGAGATCAACTGTAAAGTGTCACTGCTGAGCAAATGACCGTCCAATCCAGCAAACTGCCACGCTTCTGAATCAGTGTGAACAACGCCTGGTTGTACTGGAAAATGCAGTGCGATGGCATTCCGTGTGGCCAGATATCCCGTCATCTCAACATCATTCACACCCGATTTCAAAGCAATCCACTGATTGCCACCATACTGAAGGCGTTGGCTGATGTTTTGGTTATTGATGCTCAGGGCAGTCACTTGCCAATCTTTCGAACTCGGTATGGCAGCCGCCACATCAGCGGAAGCGTGGTAGCGCAAACTGATTTTCAACTGTTGCCCTTGAACGGACACTTTGGCCGATTCAATGGCGGCACAATGGGGTTGGCATTCAGCGGGTTGATACAGCCGCTCTTGCAATTGTTTTAACAATTTGTCAGATGGATAATCATTGGCTTGTAGCAATGGGCTGAACAAAACGAGCATCCAAACCATGCCCGCAACGGCAGCGGATTTTTGCCTCGAAAAAAGGTTTTTTAATTGACCTGCCAATGACCACAGCCACAAAACTGAGGTGACGATCAGCAACAACCGCCAAATCACCCGCATCCAAGGTGAAATGAGCACCAAACGATGGCCTTGGTCTGCTGTGATGGGCCCGTCCCAGTTCAAGACCACAGCATTGTGCCGCCATTGTGGTGTGCCTTTACCTGCTTGTAACAAAGCATCTGACTGGTATCGGTTGAGCAAATCTGACCTTTTGATTCTCGACCCTGTGACCATGATTTTTCCTTGTTCTTCAACCATTTCATCGTCGTTCAGATCACTTTGAATTTCCATTTGGTTGCTGGAAGCCTGGTGATAAACCAAATCTGCATTGTATGACTGCTTATAAACTTTGTTCAAAGGCGATTGGGGTGCGAATGATTGTAAATGTGCGTCTATGCCAGGATCACTGCTGTGCTCAAGCTGCGGGTATAATGAAGCCCTGGCTTGATAAATCCAATGCGGCGCCAGCTGAACAAACAAAACCAGCAGGCTACCGACTGCGTACAATTGAAACAGCCGCATCCACCGTCCACGAGGGACCCAAGCCACCAGTGCCAATGCCACAACCAAGTTCATCCATGCATACACAGGCATGTTCCACTCATGGAAACCGAGCAACAACGAAACAAAAGCAAAAATGGCCGATTTCAAACCCACCACTTGGAAAGTCAAAACGGTGATCAGCATGACAATGAAAATGTCCCACAAATGCCATTGTTCAAGCCACACATTCTGACTGTTATCAACACCAAAGGCGGCCAAGGCCATGTACCCATGAGGGAAATACAACTGGGTTGATACCGACTCAAAGTCGACCTGCCAGCCACTGATGTTGTGCAATAACAACTGGTCCGTTTCTCCATTGACCGTCAAGTCCACAGCTGGGGTTCTTAATTCAACGCCTTGATGGCCCTGTCCCGACTGGGTGATCAGTAAATTTTCACCTGATGACTGCGCGCTGAGCAACTGCAATCCTTCTGATGCATTCAGTCGCCAACTGTCAAACTTTTCACCGCTGATGTGGTCTTTGGTGCGGTATCCTTCGCCACTGAAAGACAACCAAGCTTGCCTTTTCAACGCCAATTGTTCACTTTGGTTCAAGGTACCTCGTTTTTGTTCAACAATGCTGAATTCATCGTTTTGGTTGAGCAAATAATTGGGCACTTCTAACCAACGAGAAGCGGTTTGTTCGGGGTTGATGGGCGTTCCACCTTTGACCTGAGTGAGCCTGATGTTTTTGTTGTCTTGGAATGCCCAAACCTCTTGTTCGGGCCAATGCGTTCCCGAGGCATTGGCCAACAGCGAATCAGGCCAACCAACCACATTCATACTGACCAATATCTCGCTGTATCCGGGCTTGAGTTGTGCCCAAAGTTGCCCTTCATCATCAATGTATGCATTCAAATCGCCACCGACACGGGTGACTTGATACTCAGGCGTCACCAAATGGCCCAAATTTTCATTCCTTGCGACACCAGAGACCTGCAAATCAATGGCAACAAACACAGTGATTGGGTGACCGTCTATGATCAGGCGGCTGACCGTCATGTCTAAGCTGTTGGCTTCCACTTGTTGGTCATCAATGGTTTCACCCAGCCACAAGGCTTGCTTTTCAATGACAGGGAACTTGATGTTTTGCTGATCCAATTCCAGTTGAACATCGGCCACTTGACTGGGGATGCGGATCGACTCGGGTCTCGATGCCCAATCAAAACGGCCCTCGATCTGGTGCGCACCTTCACCCAAGTACACCTGTGGCTTCCCACCCCGGTTCTGCACAGCGACGGTTTGTTGGTTTACCTTCACTGCTTGGGGCCAAGATGACGCATCACCAGGGAGCGTTACCCAGCCCGCTTCGATCACTTGCCACCGGTGTTGAAACCGCCCCTGGTTGTGGTCGACTTGGATGATTAATTGTTCAGGCCACTGGCAAAGGTGGTTGCTTTTGGCACCCGCATTGGCATGTGCAAAAAAAGGACATTGACGATGACCTTGATCATAACGAACCCAATCTTGCCACTGTGCTAACGGCTCGGGAATGTCATTGGCAATTACCTGATTGGGCAACCACATGGCCAACATCAATAAACAAATACGCTTCATAAGTCACCTGCTGTGTCATTTCAATTCATTTGGCTCTCATGAGCATGCGCTCCATGACAAGAACCAACCTAACAGTGTAACTTTCAATCCTTGGGCAGTTGTTTGCTGTTTTGGGCACCCAGATCGGCCAGCTGTTCCATTTGCCGGTACAAATTGCCGGTGCCTGTCCTGAGTTTTTTGTCGGCGTTTTCCCAGGTTTTTTCCACTTGTG
>JAUHZH010000442.1 GCA_030426065.1 Gammaproteobacteria bacterium | reverse complement strand
ATGAATTCTCCTGATCATTCATGTGGTCCACATAGCGTGAATCTCGGCGAATGGTTTTAGGAACCAAAACCCTGGGTTCAATGGAAACGGGCTGGTAAACCACGCGTTTTTGATCTTCGTCATAGCGCACTTCGACGTTGCCGACCAGGGGAAAATCTTTGCGAAAAGGGTGACCGATGAATCCATAATCAGTCAAAATGCGGCGCAAGTCGGGGTGTCCTTTGAACACAATACCATACAAGTCAAAAGCTTCGCGCTCAAACCAGTTGACGCCACTCCATACATCAATCAAAGAAGGCACGGCCAACATCCCTTCATCCGGGGCAAAGCATTTGATGGTCAACCGGCGGTTGTCTCGGTGTGACAGCAATTGTGCCACCACAGCAAATCGATTGGGCATGGATTCCTCTCGGCGTTCATCCCATGAAAAACGCCCCGGGCCTTTGCCTGTGATGCCGCGTGAAAAGCCAGTCGATGAAACGCCATCGGTTTGCCACTCGGCTTCACCATAAGTCAGGTAATCAACCCCACAAAGGTCGACCAACTGCTCAAACTTCAAGTCACTGTGGTCCTTCAATTCTTTGGCCACATCAGCCCAAGCATTGACAGGAATGGTCATGGTCACGCCATGTCGTGTTTCTTCAATTTCAACCGCTGAATCAGCGAAAACAGCCGTCAGGTCTTTACTTAATTCGTATTGGAAATTACTCATGATGTCCTGGCTATGGTGTTGGTGCGTTTGATTTTTTTCTGCAATTGCAAGATGCCATAAATCAAGGCCTCGGCAGTCGGAGGACAACCTGGCACATACACATCCACTGGCACCACACGATCACAGCCGCGGACCACAGAATAAGAATAATGGTAATAACCGCCACCATTGGCACAAGAGCCCATGGAAATGACGTATTTGGGTTCAGGCATTTGGTCATACACCTTGCGCAATGCAGGGGCCATTTTATTGACCAGGGTGCCTGCCACAATCATCACATCAGACTGCCTGGGAGAAGGTCTGAAAATCACACCAAAACGATCCAAGTCGTAGCGTGAAGCACCGCCATGCATCATTTCCACAGCACAACAGGCCAAACCGAATGTCATCGGCCACAAGGACCCTGTTCTGGCCCAATGCAAGAGGTCATCAATTTTTGCTGTGGCAAATCCTTTTTCTTGCAAACCGTGGTCTACAACCGGTTCAAGAATTCCGTCTACTATTCCCATTCCAAAGCCCCCTTCTTCCATTCATAGACAAAGCCAACAACAAGCAAAAACAAAAACAGAAACATAGAAACCAAGCCAAAGCCACCCAACTCATCCAAAACAACAGACCAAGGGAACAAAAAGGCGATTTCTAAATCAAAAATAATGAAGAGGATGGCGACCAGATAAAAACGGACATCAAACTTCATGTGGGCATCATCAAATGCTTCAAAACCACACTCATAAGCTGAATTTTTTTCGTCGTCTGGGCGATTGGAACCGAACAGGTATCCAAGAGAGAGCAGCGCCACACCAAGACCGGTGGAAACGCCTAAGAACATCAAGATCGGTAAATAGTCAGCTATCATTCAAGCCTTCCCCTATTCTACAAACCATTGATGTTCCGAACATGTCACGAGAGACCAATGGCTCTACTAAAAAAAATTGGTGCCGAAGGCCGGACTTGAACCGGCACGACCTATTGGTCACCACCCCCTCAAGATGGCGTGTCTACCAATTCCACCACTTCGGCACTGATAAA
>JAUHZH010000441.1 GCA_030426065.1 Gammaproteobacteria bacterium | reverse complement strand
CTTCCGGATCGGGGGTGATGCGCACCTGGCACGATGTGCCACTGATTTGATCCACAACCAAGCGTATCAATTCGGCCGATGGTTGTGATTTGGCGATGACCACCAAATCCAAAGCCATTTCATTAACCCATTGGTTGATTTGGTTCAAGTCATTATGAATTTTGACACCTCGCAACTGAGTCCCTTTCAATCCAGTGTTGTCATCAACGATGGCAACCACATGGCAAGACCCATGACTGGCGGCATTGCGAATGAATAAATCAGCCAGCTGACCCGCTCCCACCAACAAAACCCGAGGGCGGTCATGTTGAGCAAATTGGAAGTGGCGGTCTTTCCACATGCGATAAGCGATCCTTGGCCCACCCCACAACAGCAACAAAAAAACCGGATACAACAGCAAAACACTGCGTGGCACCCCATCCAATCGATTCCACAAGAAATAAAACCCGGCTATGGCCAAAGCACCCACCGTGGCCGATTTGAACAAATTCATCAAATCAGGCACGCTGGCAAAACGCCACAAACCACGATACATGTTAAAAAAATGACTGACACTGCCTTGAATCAACATCAACAAAGCGATGTCCATTGACCACAACACGATGGGGGGAGATTCAGGCAAAAAACTGTAACGAACAACAAACCCCAAAATCCACGCCAACCAAACCATGAACAAGTCATGGGCAATCACGGTCAGCCTCAAATGGAACAATCGATTCAACATGGCTGCTATTCTACCCGAGACTGGCTTCGGATTCACGGATCACTGGTGTGCGCTGGCCCAATTTAAAAGTTTTGATAAAAATCAGTGCCAAAACACTGTAAATCAAAAGAAAAACAACCCAGTGCAACCACATCGCTTGACTGTCCAATGCCCAGGACATGAGACACATCATGACACTCAGCAAGGCATAAACACAGGCCGTTCGGCTGTGAGACCAGCCAGACTTGACCAACCTTTGGTACAAATGGGTGTTGTGTGCTTGACTCAGACGTTGTTTGGTTTTGATCCGATACATCAGGGTAAAGGTTGCATCGGCCACGAAACCGGCATGGATGATGGCCACTTGAGGAATGCTCAATTGACCCGAATTGATCAACACCAAAGCCAGGATGGCTTGACCATAAGCCATGGGCAAACTGCCCGCATCACCCATGAACAAACGACCCAAGAACATGTTGAAAATCAAAAAGACCAGTAAAGAAGCAACCAGACATGACGCCACCGCTGACAGCAAAGGTTCACTTTCTGGGGGCAGCAAGAAAAAGTAAAATGTAATCGCCACCAAAGCATGTAAGCCCGCGATGCCATTGGCGCCATCCATGAAGTTGAACAAGTTCAGCCACCACAACAACCCCAGCAAAAGCACACAAGCCAACAAAGGTGATGACGCAAACCCCAAATACCACAGCAACAGCACAGCTACCAAAAACTGTGCCAAAAATTTGGGTTTCGCTGACCAGTGCCAAACATCATCAGCCAGGCCCACGCCCATCAATACCAACAGGCCATACCAGGGCAAAAACTCAGGATCGAAATACAAAGCCATCAGGGTGATGGGCAACAACACAACCAAACCACCTGAAGTCAGTACTTGTCCTTGATGCAAAGACCGGTCATTGGCCTGATCCGAAACAGCACGGTGTCCCCAGAGGTAAACATAGCAGTACAAAGCAAGGCCAGTGAATCCAGCAAAAGATGCTGGCCACCACAAACTATTCAGACTCCAATCCATAAATC
>JAUHZH010000070.1 GCA_030426065.1 Gammaproteobacteria bacterium | reverse complement strand
CATTTCAACGATTCCTATGTTCGTGTTGTTTGCTGCCAGTGACCAAACTGCCAATGACATCGGCAGTTTGTATATGCGGTTTTTGATACCTCGTTGTCATCGCAGCGAACTGTTCTTGGCGCGTTTCATTGGCGCCTGTTTGTTGGTTGCCCTGGCATATGCTGCCATGACAGCTGTGGCCTTGGTATTGGCATTTGTGGTCGACGCCAACATCAGCACCCCTGCCCTTTTATCCAACGCCTTTTTGGCATGCATGTCATTGATTATTTATGCCATCCCGTTTGTAGCCTTGATGTCTCTGTGTTCGGTTGTGGTGGGTTCTGCTGGGTTGTCCGCCCTGATAGGCATCTGCTTTTATGTCGTGATATTGGTGGTGGTTTCTGTGGTGGGCATCAAATCACCACAAGCTTCAGAATGGCTGGGATATCTGTTGCCCAACACCACCAAACCTTGGTTCATCGAATTGCAATGGACTGGCGCTTTGACGGGCTCCCTTTTGGCGATGATTTACGCGATCATTTACGGCTATTTGGGGTGGACGTTATTTAAAAAGAGGGACATTTGATGAATGACGCTGTGATCAAAACACATGGGCTCAGTAAAAGCTTCGGTACCCAACAGGCGCTGAAAGACATCAGCATCTCGATTCAAAAGAACCAGACCACTGGCCTGGTTGGTCCCAATGGCGCCGGTAAAACCACGCTGTTTTCATTGATGTGTGGTTTTTTGAGCCCCACCTCTGGTTCTGTTGAGGTCCTGGGACACGACCCACAAAGCATCGCCATCAAAGGTCGATTCAGCATCCTGCCTCAGGATGCCTCTTTGTTGAAAACTTTGCCTGTAGGCAAACAACTCTCGATGTTGGCTGAATTACAGGGATTAGGAAAAAAAGAAGCACAACAAGAAGCCATCCGAGTCATCAAATTGGTCGACTTGTACCCTTCCTTAAATCAGATACCAGAACAGTTATCACATGGCATGCTCAAAAGGATTGCCATTGCTCAAGCGTTCATAGGGAGTCCAGAAGTGATATTGCTGGATGAGCCCACCGCCGGATTGGATCCAAACACGACCGACACCATCAAATCGGTGATCCGAACTCTTTCTCAACAAACCACCATTGTCATCACTTCACACAACTTAGAAGTGATTGAAGACCTGTGTCAAAGCATCATCATTTTAAACAAAGGACAGTTGGACTCGCACCAGCAAGTGGCCGATCTGACATCCAGAAGCCGTGCCATCACTTTCAAGCTTGAGCAAGATGCATCCCCAGAGCTGGTGGCATCACTCAAAGCACTACCGATGGTCTCTGACATAAAAACAGGCAAAACAGGTCAACATCGTTTGGTGGTGTACTACAACGACCAAACCCACCCTAAAGCTGAAATAGACATCATCCAGGCATTGCTGGCATCAGGCCAAAGCTACCGTGAAATGGTCAAGGGAGAACGGTTACAAGACTCGGTCACTGATCGTTTGAATTGATTGGCGCAACTCTTAGCTCATTTGCCGTCATCGATACCATTTGAACCATCATCAACCAACAACCCCACCCTTTCTGCACGCTTTTTCCACTGTGATCGGGCATAAGATTGCATGTCTTTGATGCGATCCGCCTCATCCATGATTTCTAAACCAAGTAAGGTTTCAATCACATCTTCTAAGGTCACCAACCCAGCGGTGTCACCGTATTCATTGAGAACCAATGCCATGTGCTGGCGTTTCTGAGACAACTCATCCAACAATTGAGGTAAAGTCACGTCCTGAATGACGCTGGCAATTTCTTTCGAAAAATCAAACAGACAGCCTGTTTTGCCGTTGATTTTGGCCATCAAGACATCATTCTTTAACACCACATGAGACAAATCATCAACCGATTCTTTGTACAGTGGGATTCGAGTGAACGGGCTTTTGGTGATCCGTTCAATGGCCTCCTCTAATGGCAAGTCGCCGGGTAAAGCATGTATCACTGCACGTGGTGTCATCACGTCTTTGGCTTTCAATGCATTCAATTCAAACAAGTTATGAAATATGCGGGACTCATGTTCTTCTATGTGACCCGATTTGATGCCTAAACTGGCCATGGCTACAAATTCATCGCGGTTGAAACCATGGTGAGACCCACCCTTGGATATCAACCGGGTGATCAACTCTGAAAGCCAAATCAACGGATACAAAGTCTTGATCAAAAAGGCGACCAAAACAGCAATCGGATAAGCCAAAGATTTCCAATAAACTGCACCGATGGTTTTCGGAATGATTTCAGAAAAAAACAAAATCATGACCGTGATCACAGCCGAAAACACACCAATCCACGCGTCACCAAAGACATGGGTGGCTTTGGCACCGGCAACGATGGCACCCACCGTGTGTGCAATGGTGTTGAGCGTTAAGATGGCGGCCAGTGATTGATCAATTTGCTCGAATCTCAGCTTACGAATGCGCCTTTCCTTCTCAGGACTGATGAGTTTTAATTTGGCCAAATATGCCGGCGTGATACTCAACAAAACGGCTTCAGCTATGGAGCAAATAAAAGAAAAGAACAACGCCCCAAAGACGTACAGTGAAAGTAATATCATGGTGCTTTGCTGTCGTAATCACTCAACATGTCTTCTAGTAAATGACTGGCAATTTTTATCAAGTCGTATTCAGTCACCACACCCACCAATTTGCCTTGATCCACCACAGGCAGGCAACTGACTTTTCGCTCCCTCATGATGCGAATGGCAGCCACAGTCGCCGTGGTCGGCGTCACATGAATCGGGTCTGGGTTCATGATCTCATGAACAGCGGGTGATTCCGACAGTTTGCCCTCAACCACTTTTTTCAAAATAGATCGATGAGATACCAATCCCACCAGTTCACCTTCATCATTTTCAACGGGAACATGTCGAACGTGTTTCCACTCCATGATACTGGCGGCCAAATCCATTGAATCTTCAGGTCTGACCGTCAACAGTTTGGTGGTCATGAACTGTCCCAAACGGGCAAATGAAGCTCGCCAATCAACGTTTCGGGAAGCTGTGGCCAAAGGCCACTCTGATATGGGGGTGTCGTTTTCTTGTTGTTTGTGCATCTCTGCGACCACGGAGCGCACTTGTTCATCCACATGCACTTCACGGTCCATTTCGGTGATGGAACGTATCGCCCAGCTGGCACCTGTTTGGTTTTTCTCCACCCTTTTTTGAATCACGCCCAAATAACGTTCAATGTCGTCTTGCTGAATTCCAGATTGTGTTAAACCATCAGCAGCCACAGGCAGCAACTCATTCAAAATCAATTCTGAAGCAGGCTTTGATTCACCATCAAACCATTTAAAATGACTTTCCAAACCCGTGCGACAGGCCTGCAGGAAATTACTTCGGGCCGATGAAAAACGCATGTGCTCTCGGACATCGTATTGTTTGTGACTGAATCCAGACATCAAACCAAAATAAAACGCCGCATTGGCCACTTCATCGATGACAGAGGGGCCTGAAGGCAAGACGCGGTTTTCGATGCGCAGGTGAGGCACATTGTTCTTTACGCCGTAACAGGGTCGATTCCATCGGTAAATGGTGCCATTGTGAAGCATCAAGGCTTTCAGTTTTGGAATCACACCCGACTTGACCATCTCCACCGGATCGTCTTCAAAATCAGAAGTCAGGACCACCGAAAACCGAGAAATGTCGTCCCTGAACACATCGACGATGCTGTCAATCCAAGCATCACCAAAATGAACCCTGGGTTGGGTACCTCGTTTTTGGTGCGTGGTTGAGCGGGTGTCGACCGATGTTTGGAAAACCGCAATCCGAGATTCATGCCACAAACGGTTGTGGTGTATCAAGCCAGAATTGACCGCCACCGCCATCACGGGCGCAGTGACCGCTTGAGACAAGTTGTACATGTCAACGAACTCTTCGCCGCTGACCTGAAAGTGAACTTGGAAGCTGGTGTTCATGGCTTCCAGCATGAAATTATCGTGGGTCACGGACAACTCATCCATACCCCTGATGTCCATCCTGAAATCATCGCCACGGATTTCTTTCAAGCGTTCATTCAATTCATAATAACGATCCACAGGGGTGATGTTGTCCATGGTCAAATCCATTTGCCTGAGGGTCGGTAAAATGCCAGCCAATATGATTTTGGATTGGTGGTCATTGGCGTGTTTCTTGGCAATCGAAACCACTTCCTTGATTTCTTCTTCCATTTGCCGCAAACAAGTGCCTTCAAACCGCCTCGGCGTCAAGTTGGCTTCTATATTGAACAGCGCGATTTCATTGGTGAATCGCTCATCTTCTATGTCCTTCAAAAGTTTCAATGCCGTACAGTTGGGACCGTAATTGTGGTCAGTGATGAACATCTCCTGTTCGGCACCGATGCGCCTGGCGCCGCGCTCAATCAACCCTTGATTCATCATCAACTCAAGTGCACGCAAATCGTTGAGCACCGCACGTGTGAAGGTCCTTTTGGCCGCTTCGTTCCCACCACGAGAAATGTTCTGTTCGCCCATATCCTACTCCTAATAAAGGTGATAAACCCAAGTCAACATGCCCGTCAGCATGGCCCAAGTGATCAACATCAATGGTACACCCACTTTGACAAAATCTACAAATTTATAGCCACCCGCATTCATCACTAACAGATTGGTTTGGTATGCCATCGGTGTGGCAAAACTCAAATTGGCACCAAACAACACCCCCAACACAAATGGTTCAACTGGCATGCCCAAGCGTTGGGCAATGCTGACGGCAATCGGTGTTCCAATCACCGCTGCTGCGTTGTTGGACACCACATTGGTCATGATACCCATTGAAAATATCAAAATCCCCAACACCACACCTGGTGACAAGCCTTGGGTGGATACAACAAAAACATTGGCCAAGAAATCTGCACCACCGGTGGCCATCAAAGCCGCACCCAATGCCAATGAAGCCACAATGATGAAAATCACCTGTGCGCTCAAGGCATGGGTGGCATCACGCCACCGCAAACAGCCCGTGGCAATCAAGACAAAACAACCCAGAACGGCACTGATGGAAATTGGTACCACACGAAATGCCGCCAAACCAACCACGGCTGCCATCACCGCCAATGCCAAAGGTGCTTTACTGGTGTGTGGTAATTCTTCACCACCATCCAATACAAGCAAGGACCCTGCTTTTTTGACCTCTTGAATGGCTTTGATCGACCCTTGTACCAACAGCACATCACCGGGTCTGAATATCAAATCATCAATGCCTTTGGTGTTGGCTGTGGTTTCTTTACCGTGAGAATGCACCGCCAATAAGGTCAATCCGTATTTGCTGCTCAAACGGGCATCCCCCACCCTGACGCGGTCCAACAATGAACCCGATGTCACCACCAATTCAGCGATCGATTGGTCCCCTGCTGACAAAGGGTGTGCTTCATTGACCTCATTGTCACCTGAATACAAGGCCCCACCCAATTCCACTTCAAATTCTCTGAGGTTGTCGGCGGTGTCTAAAATCACCAGGCGATCACCGGCTTTCAAAACAACATCGGGCAATGTGGCAATCGAAAGGCCTTCACCACGAACAATCCTTTGGATGTTGATTTTGCCATCGGTTTTGTCTCTGACCTCTGCCAAGGTTTTCTGATCGGCATAACCGCCTTTGTCAATCCTGATTTCAGCAGAAAAAACCCGTGGTGAGGTGTCTGCCAATGGCGGTTTGCGGTCAGGCAATATCCGAGGAACAATCAACCACAAGTACAAAATGGCCACAGCTGCGGTGATACTGACAGGAACAAAAAAGTCGAACATGCCAATTTCAGGAACACCCAATTCTTCCGCCACTTTGACCACCAGCAAGTTTGTGGAGGTACCAATGGTGGTCGCCATGCCACCCAACAAAGTGGCCAAACCCATCGGCATCAACAAACCGGCCGAAGGTTGTCCTGTCCGCAGTGAAACACTGATCAGAACGGGCAACAACAGCACCACGATTGGGGTGTTGTTAACAAACGCACTGAGGATCGCGCCAGTGATCAAAGTCAGCAACAAGGAAGCCGAAGGACTGATTTTCCAAATTTTTGCCAAAAAACGCCCAATCGGTTCCATCGCACCGGTCCTGACCAAGGCCTGGCCCGCGACCATCAGGGCACAAACAGCAATCAGTGCCTCATTCCCAAAGCCAACAAAAAAAGTCTTGATGGGAAATACAGAACCATCTGGCATGGTGTAAGGAAACACATGGAACCCCAAAATCAGGGCGCAAAGAACAAACAAACTCGATGTTTGTAATGGGATGCTGTCACGGGCGAATAAAAACAGGGCCACCAATGTCAAAACCATCACACCAATCGTGTGAGGTTGGGCCGCATTGGCCATCAATTGTCCTTCCATATATCTTTGTGAATTGACTGGTTTTTAAGTCTAACAAATTTTGACAAAAAAAGCTCGTCAGCATCGACCCTAAAACAACTGATAAAACCAAGCCAGCACCACCGTCAACATCAACCAGATCATGATCAACAGGGGTATGCCCACTTTCAAGAAATCACTGAATTGATAGCCACCAGCGTTCATCACCAATAAATTGGTTTTGTACGCTATCGGTGTAGCAAAACTCAAGTTGGAGCCAAACAACACGGCCAAAATAAAGGGTTCAACAGGCATGCCGAGCCTTTGTGCCATACTGATGGCAATCGGCGTACCGATGACTGCCGCTGCATTGTTGGATATGACATTGGTAAAAATACCCATGGCCAACATCAGCCCACCCAAAATCACTGCAGGAGAAGCGCCTTGGGTCAACACCACAAAGCCATCAGCCAAATAATCAGCGGCACCTGTGACCATCAATGCCGTACCCAAGGCCAAAGAAGCCGCAATGATGAAAATGACCTGTGCACTCAAAGCCTGTGTGGCATCACGCCATTGCAAACAACCGGTGATCAGCAACAAAAAACAACCCATCACAGAACTCAGGTATATCGGCATCCAGTCCATCGCAGCCACAGCGACAATCGCCACCATGATCAACAAAGCCAAAGGTGCTTTTTGGGTGTAAGGCAACTCTTCCCTGCCATCCAAAACCAACACATCGCGGCTGTTTTTCATGGCATTGATGGATTGGATGCTGCCTTCAACCAACAACACATCACCAGAAACCAAAACCTGATCATCCAATCCTTTGCTCTTGGCTTGCTGCTCTTGGCCGTGTGAATTGATGGCCAGCAAATTCAAACCGTATTTGCTGTGAAGTCTGGCATCACCCAAACGGACGCGTTCCAAGCGCGAATTGGGCGTGATCACCAATTCAACCAAGGCATCGGCTGTGACATCGAAATCTGGGTCTTTTGATCCATTCCCCGCCTCCAAGACCAGATCCAGTTCTGCTTCCAACTCACGCAAAGCAAAAGACGTTTCCGTCACCAGCAAACGGTCATCGGCAAAGATTTTGACATCAGGCAAGGCAGCGATGGTTTTTTCACCACGCAACACCCTTTTGACGTGTAACTGACCATGGGTTTTGTTGCGCAGGTCAGCCAGTGTTTTGTTGTCAGAAAACCCGCCGCTCACCACCTTCAACTCAGCCGTGAACTGCCGCAATGAGATGTTTTTCATGGCCGGTTGACGTTCAGGAATCATTTTGGGTGCCACCAACCACAAATACAAAATCGCCACCGAGCCAACCATCACAACCGGCAAAGCAAAATCAAACATACCAAAGGTGGGCACACCCATTTCTTGTGCCACACTGACCACCAAAAGGTTGGTTGATGTACCAATGGTGGTCGCCATGCCACCCAATAAGGTGGCCAATCCCATGGGCAGCAAGGTTCCAGTTGAGGACTGACCCGTCCTCACCGACACGTTGATCAATACCGGCAGCAACAGCACCACGATGGGAGTGTTGTTAACAAATGCACTCAAAGTCGCACCAATCACCAAGGTCAACAACAGGGAAACCGCAGGATAAACTTTCCAGATGCGCGCCAAAAACCGACCAATCGGCTCCATGGCTCCGGTCCTGACCATGGCTTGCCCAGCAATCATCAAAGCACACACGGCAATCAACGCTTCATTGGCAAATCCTTGAAAAAAAGTTTTGACTGGGAAAACGCCGCCGTCTGGCAACTGATAAGGGAACACATGAAAGATGGCCAACAAAGCCACGACCACAAACAAACTGGAGGTTTGCAACGGTATGCGCTCCATGGCAAACAACACCAAAGCAAACAAGGTCAAAAGCAACACAGCCAAGCCGTGGGGCTGTAAAGAAGCAACTATCATCGACTCATTCATAAACAATAATTGTATCAAAACGTTATTTAAAAAACTGCTTTTTCCACTTAACAAGCACCAAGTACCAATCATCATTTAGATGCCGTGAATGGATCAAACTCGTGTTAAAGTAATCGTTTTCTGATCCCGTCACCACATGTTAAGGAACCTCCTCTCAGTTGTGCTATTCACTGGCTTGATCTTTGCCATTTACCAATTGTCCTACCCATCACAAACACCACCCGATTTGTATTATGATGGTGTCAGGATGTCAAACCAATTGGAATTGGTAGAGAAAATGGCCCGGAAAGCGCACCCAACCGGTTCCAGTAACAACC
>JAUHZH010000069.1 GCA_030426065.1 Gammaproteobacteria bacterium | reverse complement strand
CTGAAAAAAGCAGCCACTGCAGCTGAATGATTCGTTGGGCCACGATTGAATCCAAAACTGAGAACGCGGTGCAAATCCGCGTTTTGAAACGGCCCAACTGCAGCCAATGCACGGATTTTTGTCAAAAACCCTTGTTTGATTTTTTCTCTCAACAACAGGGATTGATTTGGTTCCACAAAACACCTTCTTTGTATCACATCACCAACCCTGAGTTGATCTTTTCTGATGCGCGTCAAGTGGGGCAAAAAGTGGGTGTGGAATGGTCAGATGACAGCCTCTTGAAATCCGCTTTTTGGGTCTATATGTTACCTTTGATGATCATTTTAATGATGATGTTTTTGGGCCACTGGTTGCTTCAAAAGTGGACCTTGTCTCAAGACATGGGGGCCCTCATTGGAATGGTGGTCGGTTTGGGTTTTGCCTTTGTTTTGGGGCGAATTTCAGAAAGATTTGGAGCCCTGCCAAAAGTCACTTTTTTGTGAGTTGAAGGGCACTTTTTCGCTCAATTGTTTGTCTGAGCAATCATCTATATCAGGAGGTTATTGTATGAAAAAATTCATTTTTATGATGGTCATGGTTGGTGTCAGCATGTCGGTTGCGGCCAAGACCGTGACGCTGCCAGATTTTACCGGTTTGGTCAAAGACACCAGTGCAGCCGTGGTCAATATCATGGCACGAGAAAATGCACAGCAAAACAACCAACAATTGAGTCCTCAAGAAGAACAATTGTTTCGGTTCTTCGGTCTACCAGGACAGCCACAGAACAGGGATCGGGTATCTGGCGGTTCTGGTTTCATCATTTCAAAAGACGGCTACATTTTGACCAACAGACACGTGATTCAGGGTGCGGACAAAGTGACTGTGACTTTGAAAGACCGCAGAGAACTGGATGCTGAAATCATCGGTGAAGATGAGGCCAGCGACGTGGCGGTTCTGAAAGTGGATGCTAAAAATTTACCCGTTTTGGCTGTAGGTTCAGCTGAAGCATTGGAAATCGGTGAGTGGGTGATGGCGATAGGATCCCCTTTGAGCTTTGATCATTCGGTTACCAAGGGCATCATTTCAGCGAAAGGCCGCACCATGGGTGCGCAGCAGTACGTACCGTATTTGCAATCTGATGTGCCCATCAACCGAGGCAATTCGGGTGGTCCCTTGATCAACATGAAGGGCGAAGTGGTTGGAATCAACACCTTGATTGTGTCCAACACAGGTGGTTATATGGGCATTTCATTTTCCATTCCCATTGAGGTGGCCATGAACGTGGCCAATCAATTGAAAACCAATCAAGTGGTCAAGCGCGGTTTCTTGGGTGTTGGATATGAAGACGTCAATCAAGACATGGCAGACTATTTGGGTATGGACAAACCGCGAGGCGCATTGATCAACAATGTATCTGAAGGATCTGCAGCTGCCAAAGCCGGCATTGAAGTGGGTGATGTGATCATTGAGTTTGACGGTAAAGGCATCAAGTCAAGGTTTGATTTGCCACCTGTGGTTGGCATGACGCCTCCTGAAACCGATGTCAGCCTGAAAGTGTTCCGTGATGGAAAAATCAAAACATTGCAAGCTTCCTTGGATGCGCTGCAAGGCAATCAAGTGGCGAGCAATTCTCAGGGTAATGACGACACCTATGGCAAAGGCTTGGGGTTCACCGTAGCGAATTTAAATGAACAAGATGAGCAAAGGTCTGGTGAGTCCACCGGTGTCATCGTCAAGACCATTGATGAAGCCGATGTCAGGCGAGCGCAATTGGCAGTGGGTGACGTGATCAAGAAAGTGGGCAAAACCACAATTGAAAATTTGAAGCAATTCAAAGCCGCCATTGCCGACTTGGAATCGGATGAACCCATTGTTCTTTTGATCAGCAGAGGAGGTGGAAATCGTTTCATTGTGATTGAACGGTGAGTCGCTTAGGTATAAAATACCCGCAAAATCCCGCGTCTTAACGCGGGATTTGTTTTTGTTCAACTGACAACACACCATGAAAAACATCCGAAACTTTTCCATCATTGCTCACATTGACCATGGTAAATCCACCTTGGCTGATCGATTCATCCAAATTTGTGGTGGTTTGAGCGAACGGGAAATGGACGCCCAGGTGTTGGACAGCATGGACATTGAACGTGAACGCGGCATCACCATCAAATCCCAGGCAGTCAGCCTGAAATTCAACACCAAATCAGGTGAAGAATATCAATACAATTTGATTGACACCCCAGGTCACGTTGATTTTTCTTATGAAGTGTCACGCTCCTTGGCTGCTTGTGAAGGTGCTTTGTTGGTGGTTGATGCAGCACAAGGTGTTGAAGCCCAGTCGGTGGCCAATTGCTACACTGCCATAGAAATGGGTTTGGAAGTGATTCCGGTGATCAACAAAATTGATTTGCCATCTGCTGACGTTGAGCGGGTTAAACAAGAAATTGAAGATGTGATTGGCATCGATGCATCTGATGCATTGTTGGTATCTGCCAAAACGGGTCTGGGTGTAGAAGACGTGTTGGAAGCTGTCGCGACCCTGATTCCTGCGCCCGAAGGCGAGCCTGAAGCGCCCTTACAAGCCTCCATCATTGATTCATGGTTTGATAATTATCTGGGTGTGGTTTCATTGGTTCGTGTATTCAATGGCGAATTGTCAGTCAAAGACAAGATCCAAATCATGTCATTGAAAACAGATCAGGTGGTTGATGGATTGGGCAAGTTCACACCCAAAAGAACCCCAGGTCAATCACTGAAATGTGGTGAAGTGGGTTATGTGACGGCCTCAATCAAAAACGTTCATGGTGCGCCTGTGGGTGACACCATCACCTTATTAAAACGACCCGCTGAGTCGCCCTTGCCAGGATTCATGGAATCACAGCCACGTGTTTTTGCTGGTTTGTTTCCCACTTCTGCCGATGATTACCAGGATTTGCGTGAAGCGTTAGAAAAATTACGCTTGAACGATGCCTCGTTGGTCTTTGAACCTGAAACATCCTCTGCCTTGGGTTTTGGTTTCCGTTGTGGCTTTTTGGGCATGTTGCACATGGAAGTCATTCAAGAGCGGATCGAACGTGAATTTGACATCGATTTGGTGACAACAGCACCCACTGTGGTGTATGAATTGGTTAACAAAAACGGTGAAGTTGAAATGCTGGACAACCCAGCCGACTTGCCTGAAATGTTTGAGGAAATCCGAGAGCCCATCATCACCGCGAACATATTGCTGCCCCAAGACCACGTCGGTTCTGTGATCAGTTTGTGTATCGAGAAAAGGGGTGTGCAAAAGAACATGCAATACTTGGGTAATCAGGTGCAGTTGACTTTTGACATGCCTTTGAGTGAAGTGGTGTTGGATTTCTTTGACCGATTGAAATCAGTGAGTCGAGGTTACGCTTCATTTGAATATGAATTCAACCGTTATGAGCCGGGTCCATTCATCCGTCTGGATGTGTTGATCAACGGTGAACGTGTGGACGCTTTGTCCATCTTGACTCACAGAGAAAATGCCCAGCGTAGAGGCCGGGATTTAACAGAACGACTGAAAGAATTGATTCCGCGCCAAATGTTTGATGTTGCCATCCAAGGTGCCATCGGTTCTCACATCATTGCCAGAACCACGGTGAAGGCCCTGCGCAAAAACGTGACGGCCAAGTGTTATGGTGGTGATGCCACCCGCAAGAAAAAACTCCTTGAAAAACAAAAAGCAGGTAAGAAGCGCATGAAACAAATAGGCCGTGTGGAAGTGCCACAAGAAGCCTTTTTGGCCGTCCTGAAAGTCGATTAATCAGCACCTAACGAGCATCCAAACATGAATGAAATACACTTTGATTTTGAAGCCTTTTTGACCATCGCCAGTGTGGTGACTTTTTTGGGTTGGCTTTATGTCAAAATCAAACTCAGGGGCCAAGATGTGGAGCAGAAAGGCGTGTTCCTGAACATCGTTGGATTTGGTTTTTCCTTTTTTCCTGTGTTTTTCTTTGTTCTGGTGGTCAGGACTTGGGTTTTCGAACCGTTCCGCATCCCTTCGTCATCCATGATGCCGACTTTGTTGACGGGCGATTTCATTTATGTGAATAAATTCGCCTACGGCTTGAAAATGCCGGTGACACACGACACATTGATTGAGACTGGACACCCTGAACGTGGTGATGTGATTGTGTTCCGTTTCCCCGAAGACCAAAGCCAGGATTACATCAAGCGGGTGGTGGGGGTGCCAGGCGATTCCGTTTTTTATGATGGGAGAACCAAAAAGTTATATTTGAATGGTGAAGAGGTGAAGCAGGAAGCATTGGAACCTTATACCAGCTTTTACGATGACATGGATAACACCGCAGGTATCAACCACAAAAGCGAAGCCTTGGGTGACCGCGAACCACACATGATGTGGACCCACAATGGCTACAACCGACCTATATACCACAACAAAATAACCGTGCCAAAAGGCCACTATTTCGTGTTGGGTGACAACCGGGATCATTCTTCAGATTCACGGATTTGGGGCTTGGTTCCTGAACGCAATTTGGTTGGAGAGGCCAAATTCGTTTGGATGCATTGGCGTATACCGCATTTCTTTGATGGACTGAAAAGGATAGGGACATCCATCAAGTGATGGATGACGAGGTGAAGGTGATTTGGTGAAAATCTGAATCACCAATTAATTGACAAATCAAGAAAACCTTAAGATAATCTTTAATTCACAGTTACAATCAACGGCTAAATATATGAAGTCACTGAAAAAAGCGAAAGGTCTGACGTTAATTGGTTTTATTTTTGTGTTGGTGGTATTGGGCGTGTTTGCCTTTGCTGCCATGCAAATCGGTCCTGTGTACATGGATCACATGAATGTGGTGAAAGCCATGAAAACCGCCGCTTCGGAATCATCCCCTAATGATTCTCCAGGTAAAATCAAAGACCGCATCAGCAAACTGTTGTACATCAGTTATGTTGATCAAGTCACTGCCAAAGACTTTAAAATTGTCAGGGGCAGTGGTCGAGAAATCCAGGTCAAATACACAGTCGAAAAAGACTTTGTTTTTAATTTGGGCTTCATCATGAAATTTGAGGAGCGGGTTCCGCTTTAATTCTTTTGAACATACTGGGACAACAGATCACATGGAAGGATGAGCGCCTGTTGTCCCAGGCTTTGACTCACCGCAGTGTGGGTAAAGCCAACAATGAGCGCCTGGAGTTTCTGGGCGATTCTGTTTTATCTCTGGTCATTTCGACCGAACTTTACCAACGTTATCCTGAGCTGACAGAAGGTGAGCTGTCTCGACTGCGTTCCTCTTTGGTGCGTGGCAAGACATTGGCAGCAGTGGCCAGGCATTACCAATTGGGCCAATACATCAAACTGGGCCAAGGTGAAATCAAATCAGGTGGCGTCAATAAAAGTTCCGTTTTGGCTGATGCGGTTGAGGCCATTTTTGGTGCCGTCTTATTGGATCAAGGTTATGCCTTTGCCTATACATTCATCGCCCAGACAATGGCGCCTTGGTTGATTAAAGTGGATCCCATCAGCATCCAAAAAGACGCCAAATCACAACTCCAAGAGGTGCTGCAAAAGCATGGCATGCCTTTACCTGTATACCAAACCATCAAAGAAGTGGAAGTCAAAGGTGAAATCGAATTTCATGTCAGCTGCGAAGCCGAGGAAAAACAATTGAAAACCACTGCCAAAGCCAGTTCTCGCAAAAAAGCAGAGCAGGCCAGTGCACAGAAAATGTTGGATAAACTTGATGTCTGAGCCGTACAAAGCAGGCTACGTGGCCGTCATTGGCAGACCCAATGTGGGCAAGTCAACATTGATCAATCAAATTTTGGATCAAAAACTCGCCATCGTTTCACACAAACCGCAAACCACCAGACACCAAATCTTGGCCATCCACACCACAGAGCAGAGCCAAATGGTGTTCATAGACACGCCCGGCATTCACAACCAAAAAGGAACGGCACTGAATAAACACCTCAATCAAACGGCCCAATCTTCTTCTTTTGGCGTCGATGTGGTTTTGTTTTTGGTGGAAGCCATGAAGTGGACCGATGAAGACAAAAGGGCGGCAAAAATAGCCCAGCAATCATCTGCCAAAAAAATTCTGGTGGTCAATAAAGTGGATAAAATCAAAGACAAGTCGAAAATGATGCCCTTTGTTGGTGAAATCACTTCTGGTTTGACTTTCGATTCCATTCATTACATCAGTGCCTTAAAAAACAAGCAGATAGAGCCACTATTGCAAGTCATTCATGATCAGTTACCTGTCAATGAACCCTTGTTTGATGAAGACCAGGTTTCGGATCGGTCGACGCGATTTTTTGTCTCAGAATTGATACGCGAACAATTGATGGATCGATTCCACCAAGAATTGCCTTACAGTGTCACAGTGGGTGTTGAGCAATACGAAGTCAAAGGCCCTGTTCACCACATCCATGCTGTGATATGGGTCGAACGCAACAACCAAAAACGCATCATCATAGGTAAACAAGGTGAAGCCATCAAACAAATTGGCATCAAATCCAGGCAAGAAATCCAGGATTTTGTTCAATCCAAGGTGAACCTCAAACTTTGGGTCAAAGTGAAGTCTTCATGGACGGACGACATTCGTGCCATTGAATCTTTGGGTTACACCGATGAATTTGCAGACTGATGTCGGCTGCCCGAGATGCTTTTTTGTTGCACCGCAGGCCGTACAGCAACAGCAGTGAAATCCTTCATTTTTTGACGCCACAGGGCATGGTCAACTGTTTGGCCAAAGGCAGCAAAAAAACACGTTCCCCTTTTTTTGGGCATTTGCAACCGTTCATTGCCACCAGCATTGCTTGGCGCGGTCAATCCGGTTTGAAAACCTTGACCCAAGCAGAACAAATTGCCCGTCCACCTGAAGTCGATTACAACAACCGCGTTGCGATGATGTATGTCAACGAAATCTTGATGCTGTTAAGGATCGATGAGGCTTTGTACTGTGAGATTCACCCCAAATACCTGGGTTGTTTAAAGCAACTGTCAAACGACGAACCCATCGCACCTATTTTGCGTCGGTTTGAGTGGTTTTTGTGTTGTTTGTTGGGATACCAACTTGAAGTGCCTGTTGGTGTGGTTGATGGTGACCATGTGATTTTCAGCAGTGACGAAGGATTGGTCTTAGACAACAAACACAAGAGATGCACTGTGGGTACATTCAAGTCTTTCATTGCTGACCAATCATTTGACCTCAAAAGCATCAACTGGTTGATGCGGGCAGTGGTGGCTCACCTCACCAACCACAAGCCCATCAAAAGCCGTGACATGTGGTTGTGAATGCCTGTGAACAAAAAGGGATGTTGTTGGGTTACATTCCCAGTTTCAGATAAACAAGCCATTCATATTTAATCATTCTAACCTGATAAAACAGCCTTAATTTGAGGTATAATGTTGACCTTTGTTCCATCAGGTCGAACACCATGTCCATACGAAAAATTTTGATTGCCAACCGCGGTGAAATTGCTGTGCGTGTGATGCAAACTTGCCGTCGACTCAACATCGCCACTGTGGCGGTTTACTCTGAAGCCGATCGCCATGCCAAACACGTCGCCATGGCCGATGAGGCGGTCTTTTTGGGTTCTGTAGTTTTGTCAGATTCTTATCTGAACATCGAGAAAATCATCCAAGCAGCCAAAGACACCGGTGCCGATGCCATTCATCCTGGCTATGGTTTTTTATCTGAACGGCCGGCTTTTGCCAAAGCGGTGGCGGATGCTGAGTTGACTTTCATTGGTGCACCTGCCGCTGCGATGGAATTGATGGGTTCGAAATCGGCAGCCAAAAGATCGATGCTGGCGGCCAATGTACCTTGTGTTCCAGGCTATCAAGACACCAACCAAGACGAGGACGTCTTATTCAATGCGGCCAAAGACATCGGATTTCCTGTCTTGATCAAAGCGACCGCTGGCGGTGGTGGTAAAGGCATGAAAATTGCTGAAAATGAAGGTGAGTTTTTGAATCAATTGTCTTCGGCCAAACGTGAGGCTTTGAATGCCTTTGGCGACGATGAGGTGATTTTGGAAAAATACATCACCCGACCCAAGCACATCGAAGTTCAAGTGTTTGCAGACCAACACCACAATGTGGTTCATTTGTTTGAAAGAGATTGTTCGACCCAGAGACGCTACCAAAAAATCATTGAAGAAGCCCCTGCAGCGGGTTTGAATGATGCGACCCGCACCGACATGCTCAATGCGGCGGTTAAAGCCGCACAGGCGATCAATTATGTCGGTGCTGGAACCATCGAATTCATCATGGATGAAGATGACAACTTTTATTTCATGGAAATGAACACCCGTTTGCAGGTTGAGCATCGGGTGACAGAATTGATCACCGGCCAGGATTTGGTTGAGTGGCAAATCAAAGTGGCACAAGGCGATCCCTTGCCATTGAACCAATTGAAAATCCAACCCAAAGGGCATGCCATTCAGGCACGCGTCTATGCAGAAGACCCAGACAATGACTTTCTGCCATCAACGGGCCTGCTTGAGCAAGTCAATCTGGCCTCCATCAATGGTTCCTTGGTTGATTCAGCCGTTCGATCGGCTGACACCGTCAGCATCCATTATGATCCCATGATTGCCAAACTGGTGGTTTGGGCTGAAGACCGTGACACCTGTATTGAACAAACCTTGCAGGTACTGAACCAATCGGCGATCTTTGGCGTT
>JAUHZH010000068.1 GCA_030426065.1 Gammaproteobacteria bacterium | reverse complement strand
GGTGCCCAGGCGGGTTTTTAAAGTCACGGGAATGTCCACCGCATCCACCGTGGCTTGAATCAATTTTTTGACCAAATCTGGGTAGGCGAGGAGGGCTGATCCACACTGTTTTTTGGCCACTTTTTTCATCGGACATCCCATATTGATGTCAATGATTTGAGCGCCGTTGTTTTGATTGAACCGGGCCGCTTCTGCCAAAGCCACGGGATCTGAGCCAGCGATTTGAACCGCAATCGGTCCAGGCTCACCGTCATGATTCATCCTGAATTGGGTTTTGGCTGTTTTCAGCAGTGACAAATCACAGCTGAGCATTTCAGATACCACATAAGAAGCACCCAATGAACGACACAGTTGTCGAAAAGGGCGATCGGTCACACCCGCCATCGGCGCCAGCATCACTGGGTGTTCAATGGTGTGTTGTCCGATCTTGAAAGTCATTGTGATGGTGTCTGCTGTTGCTAAATCAATTGGTTGAAAATCTTGAATCCGGAAACCCAAGTCGCCACTGCCGAGCCGATGTTGGTGAAAACAAAGACCAACAAAACGCGTGTGACGGGATTTTTCCACCACCCCTTGGCGTGCATGGCATCGGACTGCAAAGCTTCAAAGTCATGTATTTTGGGGCGACGCATCATGGTTTCAACCAAAGAAGCCACCATGCCTGCGGCAATCGTCGGGTTCAGTGATGTGAACGGGGCCGCCATAACAGCAGCCAGTATGGTGAACAAGTGACCGCCAGCAATCAAGGCACCCAAGCCAGACAGCACACCATTGTAGATGAACCAGGTTTTGATCAAATCCCAACCCAGATCCGTGTTTTTCGAAAAACCCCAAGTGAATCCAGCCAAGATCACCGCTGTGATCAGCCACGGTAACAATTTAACCCACAAAGCTTTGGGGGGCAGGGTGTTGAGTTTTTTAATGGTTGGAGTGGTGTCGATGGGTTCCTGGACGTATTCGCTGGTGCCTTTCAAATGACCTGCACCGATGACCACCAACACTTTTTTGTGCTGGTCTTGGTTTTCATTAACGGCTTCTTGCAACCGGGCTGCCATAAACAAATCGCGTTCATCAATCAAACTGTGGTACAGGTTTTCTGAATTTTCGGAGAAATCTTTGAAGGTGCTTTCCAGAATGTCACCGCTTTTGAGCTTTTCGATTTCCTCTTCCGACACGTCTTCTTTGTCAAAAAAACCGCCGAAGCCAAACAACAGGTCGATTTTTTCCATGAACTTCAAAGATCGCCAAGTGCGTTTCATTGTGATGCCAACGCTTCGGTCAATCTTCCATAGGGGCAAGTCTCTTTCCTGGGCTGAGGTGATGGCTTGCTTCATTTCGGCACCGGGTTCAACGCCCAACTGGTCTGCCAGCCGTTTTTGGTAGGCACTCATGGCCAAATTGGTGGCGATCAAACCGGTTTGCTTGTTTTTGATGATGCTGACCAAATCCATGTTGCGGTAGCGGTTTTGATCTGTCAAAGCTTGGTATCGGATTTCGTCCAATTCAATCGCAACACCGTCAAAGTCACCTGTGGCAATCAGGTCACGCACCACTTCTGCGCTTTTTTGTGAAACGTGGGCGGTGCCCAACAAGCACATTTCAGTGTTTTTGTATGTGATCCATTGGTGCGGTTGGTCTTTGAGGATGTCTTGGGTCGTCAGTTCCATTGTGTTGTTTGTCCAAGCAAAAACCAGACATTTTATCTGTTATGGTCTTTGGCTTGCAACACTTCTCGCAACACAGCGGTGGCGTAACTCCCGGCCGGTAAATCAAATGACAAAATCAGTTCATTTTTATCTGAAGGAATTGGCCACTGCCAAGTCAGATTTTCAGGCATCAAGCGGATTGGTCTGCGGTCTTGTTTGGCCCTGAATTGTTTGAGGCCTGCCTGGTATTCGGGTACCGCATCGGCCATGCTTTGCTCCATCTCAGCACATTGCAAAGTGCTTTGCACAGGGTCTTCGCCCCACAACGCCGCCGTGATGTGGACATCGCCTTGCTGCAAACGTGCAGCCAGTACCTCGGGTGATTCTTCATGCGCATGGAACCAAGCTTTTGAGCCACTCAATCCCATCACATCGCCTTCAATGACGCGGTCCCAGCAGGTGTGTTCGATGCGCCATTTGATGATGTCATTGAAAATGTGACTGCGCGCGGTGGACAGCAACATCCCCTTGAGGTTTTTGTTGCGTGTTTTGAATCGGCCACTGAACAAGTCTTTGGCTTTGGCGATGTTGGATAAGTCGTTGCCGAACCTTTGTGGACCGAAGTAATTCGGAACGCCTTGCTTGAGGATGGAGCCTAGATTGTGTTCGACTGAATCCTTGTCACCTTCAATGGCTTTGATTGAAATGCGAAAATGATTGCCTTTGAGGAAGCCCGTTTTGAGCTTTTTGTTGTGCCATTGGGCCTGCTCGATCTGGATTTCATCGGGCAATGCCGCTTGGATCCTATCGATGTCATGCTCGAGTGGGAGTTGGACACTGAACCATTGCCAAGTGATGGCATGGCGGTCTTTCAAACCGGCATATCCCACCTGGTTGCTTGAAACCCCACAGGCTTCGGCCAAACATCGGGCCGCCCAGTCGGTGTTGGTGTCGGTTTTTCTGACCCAAAGCCAAAGGTGTTCACCGGACCCACTGAATGTGATTTCTGGAGCCAACTCAGTGACTTGAAAGTCTTCAACTGATGTTTTGATCACCCCATGAGCTGCAACAACAGCACGGGTTGGGAACATGGCGTCGAATGTGTTTGGGGTCATTCGAAATCGTCCATGAAAATCAAATCGTCAGAGAAAACCGCACCGGCCAGGTTGGCCAAAGTCGCGAGGTTGGTTGTGATGATTTTCATGGCTTGGTCTTGATCGATGTTTTCAGGTTGGTCTGTGCTGCGGTGATAGCCCGGGTAAACACCGTAATCATCATCAATCAGCAACACAGCTGGCACCCCTGCATCAATGTAAGGTACATGATCTGATCCCCAATAATTGGTGCTGGTGTAGGTGGTCAACCCAGGTGCATAGGTGGCGGCCATGGATGCGATGAGGTTCATCAGTTGGGTGTGTGCTTGAGAAGACTCAATCAACAGTTCTCGGTCATTGTTACTGCTGTATCCAATCATGTCCATGGTCAGTGCCGCTTTCAACTGAGACAAGGTTTGGTTGTTGCTGAGGGTGCTGACATGAAAGGCGCTGCCATGTAGGCCTTGCTCTTCTCCTGAGTAACAAATGAAGAGCAGACTGGCTTCAAAATCCATGTCTTTGACCACCCGGGCCATTTCTACAACAGCGGCACAACCCGAGGCGTTGTCTACGGCACCAGGTGCTTGAGAGGTGTTGGATATGGAATCCATGTGGGCTCCCACCAAGTACCAATCATCAGGGCGAACCGTGCCCACCTTTTCCGCCATGATGTTCTTTGTTGACTGACCTTGAACGGTGAAACTGGGTTGGCTGACTGTATAGCCCATTTGCGAAAATTGGTTGGCCAACCAGTTGGCTGCACTGACATTGCCAGTGGTGGCTGTGCGGCGGCTCCAAGAACTCAAGGTCACCACGTCGTTGTACCACCTTCCGATGTCCAATTGGTTCAGCAACCCTTGGATGTTTGGGTTGGCGTTGCCTTTGGTTTGGTTTTTTGTGATGGGCTTGAATGCTGAAAAAGGCTTGATGATGAAATGATCATGTCCTTGCTCTCTGAATTGATTGATGGCTGGAAGGTATTTTGAATCAAACACATGGTGGCCATGTTCAGATAGAACCCAAGGGATGTTTAATTCAGATAACTCTGTTATATTGCCACGAAGAACCATCAGTTTTGGGTGATCTGCCCAACTGGAACTGGCTGTCCAACAAGCCAAAAACACAAACAAGAACAGGTGAGTCGCTTTTTTCATGTTGCACATTCTACTTCATTTTATGGTGCCGATGTTGCTGGCCGGCTTGCTCTGGCGACGTCGGTTTTATCAAGCGGTTACTGTGATGTGGATGACCATGTTGGTCGATTTGGACCATTTGTTGGCGACACCGATTTATGACCCCAACCGGTGCAGCATTGGTTTTCACCCATTGCATCAGCCGCTGCTGTTTCCCGTTTATTTGGCGTTTTTGATTTGGCCCAAAACCCGCTGGGTGGGTGCGGGTTTGGTCATACACATGGTCCTCGATGGATTCGACTGTTCGCCGATTAGGTTTTACTGAATCCCTTGTTTATCTAAATACTCTTGGTAAGTGCCGCGGTAATCGACCACGTCACCTTCCTTGATTTCCATGATGCGACTGGCGATGGAAGAAACGAATTGGCGGTCATGAGACACAAAGATGACGGTGCCAGGGTAATTTTCCAATGCCAGGTTCAGTGATTCAATGGATTCCATGTCCAAGTGGTTGGTGGGTTCGTCCATGATCAACACATTGGGCTTTTCCATCATGATTTTACCAAACATCATGCGTCCTTTTTCTCCACCAGACAAGACACTGATTTTCTTTTTAGAATCTTCTTTAGAAAACAGCATCCGTCCCAGAACACTGCGGACTGCTTGCTCGTCATCACCTTCTTTTTTGAATTGTTCCATCCACTCAAAAACCGTGATGTCTTCTTTGAATGCTGACAAGTTGTCTTGTTTGAAATAACTGATGGCGATGTTTTCAGACCATTTGACGGTGCCACCGTCAATCGGCAAGTGTTCAGTGATGCAGTTTAAAAAAGTGGTTTTACCGATGCCATTGGTGCCAATCACGGCCAATTTTTCGCCCACCTCAAGCAGGAGGTTCAAATTTTTAAAAATGGAATGGTCATCAAAAGATTTGCTTAACTCTTTGATTTCAAGGGCATTTCTGTACAACTGTTTATCTTGCTCAAAGCGGATGTAAGGATTAACCCGCGATGAAGGCTTGATGTCGTCCAGTTTGATTTTGTCGATTAATTTTTGACGTGACGTGGCCTGTTTGGCTTTCGATGCATTGGCAGAGAATCGACTGACAAAGGCTTGTAGCTCAGCAATCTGGGCTTTTTTCTTGGCATTTTCAGAATACTGTTTCTCGCGTGCTTGGGTCGCGGCGGTCATGTATTGATCGTAGTTTCCAGGGAACAAGCGCAATTCGCCGTAATCCAAATCAGCCATGTGGGTACACACTTCGTTGAGAAAATGTCGGTCATGCGAAATGATGATCATGGTGGCTTTTCTGGCATTCAAGGTTTCTTCCAACCAGCGGATGGTGTTGATGTCCAAGTTATTGGTTGGCTCATCAAGCAACATCACGTCAGGATCAGCGAACAGGGCTTGTGCCAACAACACCCGCAGTTTCCAACCCGGAGCCACTTCAGACATGGGACCATAGTGTTGAGATTCAGGGATGTCCAATCCCAACAACAATTCGCCAGCGCGGGCTTCTGCTGAGTAACCATCCATTTCTGCAAATGTGGCTTCCAATTCGGCCACTTTGATGCCATCCTCTTCGCTCATTTCAGGCAGTGCGTAAATGCGGTCGCGTTCGGCTTTGATCTGCCACAGCTCTTTGTGACCCATGATCACTGTGTCAATAACCGAATAGGCTTCGAAAGCGAATTGGTCTTGACCCAAAACCGCAATCCGTTCATCCGGATCGTAACTGACGTTGCCAGAAGAGGGTGCCAATTCACCCGAAAGGATTTTCATGAAGGTCGACTTGCCGCAGCCATTGGCACCAATCAATCCATAGCGGTTGCCATTGCCAAATTTGACTGAAATATTCTCAAACAGGGGTTTGGAACCGAATTGCATGGTGATGTTGGCTGTTGTGATCATGGGAAGGGCCGTTGCGAAAAGAATTGGGGCGCGATTATAGTCGATTTGTTTCCACCATCAATAAAAAAAGCGCCCAAAAAGGGCGCTCTTCACCTCGTTTTATTTGAACGATCAACGGGCGGCGTTGCTGCTCATGGTGCTGTTGCGGCCAGAATCTTTGGTTTGTGCCATGTCACGCATGCCAGATGTGTGGCATTGGCCTGTTTTGTGTCCGCGGTTGACCGCGCCTGACAATTGGCCACGGTGTTTCTCTGTGGTGCCGTCATCAGGGTCTGACAAGAATGGATCGGTGACGATTTGGCACCAATCAGGACGCCACCATTTGTCTGTGAATGAAGTGGTGTAGTAATTAACTTTTGAGCGTGCCCAAGTCGGAATGCCTGACAACCAAGCACTGGCACCACTGGTGGTTAAATTGCTGTTGTAACCACAACCGACACCAAAGACATGGCCCACTGAAGCCAAATTGCCTGCCAAAGGTGTGCCTTGGTATGGCGTGCCAACCGATTGAATCAGACGGCCACTGGATGCATCATCCAAACCACTCCAGTAATAAGTGTACAAGTGCAATGCCGCTGCGCCACCTTGTGAATGGGCAACCACGCCAAAAGACGGCAGGCTGTCACCGAAAGATTTGATTCGTTGTGCAAATTCATCGTGAGAACGGTTTTTGTTGAAATCAGCAAACTTGACGCTGTTGCTGAATTGGTGTTGCTGTGATCCCCACACATCACTTGAGCAATAGCCATGAACCAACATCAACTTGCCACCGGCAGCTTTGTTTTGGCTGGTGTTTTGAGGGCGAGTTCCTTGCAACATCGATGGTGTGATTTCACCTTGGAATTGACTGATGGATTTCTCGTTGATTTGTGGCATGTGTATGGGCAATGCCTCAACAGACAGCACATTGATGTAATGGTTGATGTCTTCAACGCGGATGTTCTTTAACTGGTAATCACTGCCCAATCCTTTGGCCAATAACCAACGGTCATCCAATTCTAAGTTAATCACTCCATCGCTGGTATCAACCAAAGTGGACAACCAGTTGACTGGTCCTGATGCATCCCATACTTCAGCCACAACACGATATCGGGCATTGTCGCTCATTTTGTTGTTTTGAATCTGGAATTGGAGGTTGATTTTGTTTTGCTCAGCGTATTGGGCGGTAACGGCTTTGGATTGAAGTGACATTTGCTCATCGATCACCGGAATGATGTGTTCGGTGGTTCTGAAAAATGGTTTGCCATCTGGGGTTAAGCCGTGGGCCTTGATCTGAACATGGTACAAGCCTGACTCTGAAGCCAAGAAGCTGCTGCTGAATTGACCATCCATGGCGGCGCTGTCTTTTAACATGCCGTCATCGAACATGGTGATTTGGCGCTCATGACCTGAGGGTGCTTGGACGACCACATGTGCTGACTGAACCAGACTGTGGTCGTTCTTGACCATGGTGAACTGTTTTTCATCGGTGGTGCCTTTGGCAAACAAATCGACAGTTTCTCCTACCAAATAGCCATGTTTTTGGCTGTATGACTCAAGCAAGTACGGAGAGTCACTGGTGAGTAACAATTGCCCTTCACCTGATTGATTGCTTTTGAGCGCCACCTGGTATTGGCCAGAAGGTAAGTTGGTCAATTCGTATTGTACAGCGGGGATTTCTGATGACATGCCCAAAGTGGTGTGGGTGCGTGATTTGACCCATGTTTGACCGACTGATTGTTTTTCTTGAAACGGTTGGTTAATTTGCAGTTCCCAAGCATCAGCCGCTGGTGACAAAACCATGATTTGGGGGTTGTTGCCATCAATCATGACTTTTTGTTGCCAATGAGATTGGTTGTCAGACAAGTTGATCGGAATAAGTGCAGATTTTGATCTGATGGCTTGGTTTTTGGCCGCTTCGATTTGCATCAAAGGAATTTCCTCGGCAGGTCCAGCCAATTGTTTGGTTTGTAATGGCGCTGATTGGGCTTGTGCTGTGGTGGTGATGAGTGCGCACAAAATCACGTGGGCACATCGTGCCTTTTTCATCGGTTTGATCATCATTTCTCTCTCTTTTAAATACAGCTTTGCGAGTGTGAAAAACTGTTTGTTTGATTTCATGTTGGCTTTTGTTGTTGTGGTTATTCGTCCCCAGCCAATCTTTTGTGCTCCATATTTTTGGAACGGGAAACAAAATAGCACAAGTTTGCTCAATAAATCAAACGAACGTTTGAAATAAATGTAAATTCACATAAAAAAAGTGTGTTTGTTGGGTTCAATGCTATAGTTCAGTCAAATCACACAACAGTTGTTTCATGATTACCATCAGCCACCCAAAAGACATCGAACGGATCAAGCGTTTGGCTTTGAATGGACAAGGTCTGCTTCAAGCGGCTCCTTTCGGTCGGGGTTCTGGTGCGGTGTTGAAGTGCATCTCACATTTGGGTTACGTTCAAATCGACACCATTGCGGTTGTTGAACGGGCACATCACCATGTGCTGCATTCAAGGATTCCCGGGTACCAACCCAAGTGGCTCCAGCAATCGGTTGAAAGGGGGCAGGTGTTTGAGTACTGGTCACATGCCGCTGCTTTTTTACCGATGAGAGATTTCCGATTTTCATTGCCGTATAAACAAGCCATCAAGCGTGGTCAAGTGCATTGGTTCAAGCAACCAGATCGAAAGTTGATGAAAGAATTGTTGGCAAGAATAAAAGTTGAGGGGCCTCTGCGGTCACGTGACATGACTTCTCAAACGAAAAATAAGTCCAACACAGGCTGGTGGGACTGGAAGCCGGCGAAAAAGGCTTTGGAACAATTGTATATGGAAGGTGATGTGATGGTGGTGGCACGAGAAGGCATGCAAAAGACCTATGATTTAACAGAAAGGGTGCTGCCTTCAGGAA
>JAUHZH010000440.1 GCA_030426065.1 Gammaproteobacteria bacterium | reverse complement strand
TTCATCTCAGCCTGCTTTAAGTCGACTGTTGTTTCCAAAATCCTTCAGTTTGGCGCCTAACTTTGGTTGATTTCAGGTTTCAATCTTTTCAACACTCTTTGGTCGACGTATTCGATATGCAGTAAAACTGCCTTTGCCAAATATCAGCAGGCGGATAAGAATTTGGCAAACCCTCCACTAAATTGTTAATGAAGTGATTTTCATTGATGGGCATGTTGGCTTTGCCGTAATCGGCATTGTCTAACTGACCCTTGAGGTACTGGTTAGTGGCTTCACCAGCACCAGCCATGGTATACCAATTCACCAAAGTAGGTGTCACCCATTGACCAGTCGGGTTTTCTGGTGCTTCAGGAGTACAGACATTGTTTTGGTCATCGCATTTGAACTTGGCAAAACGCATGGCATGGGTACCCCCACCGTCTTTGTGATAAACCAGATAAGGGTGGTCGCTGCCATCGGCATCTTTTTGATGGTATATGTCTTCTACACCTTTGGTTTTGATGCCACCATGCGCACTGTAAGAGGCATGTGTCAGTTCCAAACTGCCTGCATCTGTTCGCATGTTCCATGAAATACCAAACTCCCAATCATGCCTGTGACCAAACGCGTCATTGACACCTCCTATTGTCTGATCCTTGACGAAATATTGGGCATAGATGTGACCACAGTATTTATTGGTCACACCATCGTAATCGATGCAAAAGCCACGATAGTAAGTGTTTGCATAGCTCATCTGATCAGAATAAGCACATTGGCCATTCAACGCCCCCGAGGCTTTGGTTCCTTTGTTAATTGCTCCCGTGTTGCTGATGCCAGCTGATGGCAAACACCCGTCTTTGTCGTAATCAAACCTAATGGCCCAATACTGCATTGAACTGGGATTATTTTGAGATTCGGGCAAAGGCGTCAAACAAGCCGCTTTACTCGGGTTGTTCTCACAAGTGTCTGCCCAGGCGTTGACTGCCAACAATGACAGCAAAATGAATGATGTGTTTGAATTGAATTGATACATGTTTTTCCCCTTATTGATATGAAATGATTTTAATTGGGCCTGAAATGGCCTGGCTTTTTCAGTGGTTTCACAACAGGCTGTCGTGAACTCCACAACATGACCGAACGGGCAAGTGCTTGATTAACAGTCGAGGTCGTCTTGAACCCGTTGATTAAAACAAATTCAGAAGACTTTTGACCGCCGTTGTGCACATGCTCGTTGCGGTGATGTTTTTTTGGCTTCAGCAGCGAAGAACAGGCTTGACCACAAAAGAATGTGCAGTCGCCATCGATACAGGATTGACCGGACTGGTTGTCTGCAATGCCCAAAAGCAAACAAAACCAACCGGTGGTTTGGTGAATTTTAAAGGGTTCCATTCCCAGTGTTTGTTAAGCGTGTGTTTTTTTAATATAACCCATTGACCATTTTTTCACAACACATTCACACACGCTTGAAGGTGGCGTGTGTGAATGTGTCATTTAAAAACCCTTTTGTGTCCTTAACCTCGATTGATATTAAAATTGATCGAGGTGCGGTTTTTGTGGTTTCGGATGACCACCCTGTGGGTGCTTGTGACCAGTTCTGAGTTCTGAATTTGCGCCAACAAGGTTTTGGGATCAATGCCTTTCAAATGTTTCTGTTCAAAGATGATTCGATCACCTTGTGTACTGCCTTGTTGCCACCTCTGGTAACGTGCTGGAATGTCATGGAAGGTGCCGATGTGTTCGAATTGGATGGTGGTTTTGTGTTTCATGGTTCTGCCTGAATTGATTTGATGTTTACAGTCCAG
>JAUHZH010000067.1 GCA_030426065.1 Gammaproteobacteria bacterium | reverse complement strand
GCAGGTTTCGGCACTGTCTTCATTTTGGGCCGTGATTTCAGCCTGAAAGTAACCGAAAGGCGCCACAGCTTGAACCAACCGATCATGTAAAGAGGCACCAAACAAGGAAGCCCGGTTGAATGATGGGCTGCAATCATCAGGCTCTGCGGCCATCACGGCATCTAAATTGATTTTGATCTCACCATCCACACCGTTGAACTGCCAGGCCTGCGCTGTGAACACGCCCAACAACAAACTGATCAACAAAACGGCATGATGGGCGGTGATTGTTTTCTTATCCATACGTCCTTGACATCTGTCTATCCAAAAAGTGCCGACCGATTGGCATCTAAAACCAATGTTTCCTCTTGAACCAAAAAAGCAACACCACAGCCATCACCGTGCAAGACAAAGAAACCACCCAAAAAGCGTGCTCATACTCCGTACCCGGCATGCCACCCACATTCATGCCCAACAAACCAGACAAAAAGGTCAAAGGCAAAAACAAGGCTGAAATGATGGCCAAAACATACAGCCGGCTGTTTTGCTGGTGACCCACATAGGCCATGAACTGTTCTTGCAGTGACATGGCCCGCTCTTTGAGTAAATCCAGGTGCTCCAAAATGAACATGAAACGATCGACATAGATATAGAGTTGATCGTAGAAGTGGTCTTCAAACAAAGGGCTTTTGTGCCTGAACAGGCGATCCAAAGCCTCCCTTTGGGGTGACAAGTAACGCTTGATGAAAGCAATTTGGCGGCGCAACTTGTTCATTTGTGGGTGGAAGCGTTCAAAGTCATTGATCTTGATGTTGTCTTCTTCGTAATCCAGCATCAGCTCCAATTCATCTGTGAATTCATCAGCAAAACGCCCCAATTGATCGATCAAAGACAGCAGCAAAGCACTGATTGATTCGCCCCCTTTGCCAGACCTTAAATTGGCCATCAAGGTGTTGATGGATCGGCTGCTGCGGTTGCAACTGGTGATCATGCAATCACCTTTGAGCCAAACTCGGATAGAAATCATGTCTTCAGGTGAGGCGTTGCTGTTGAAATTCATGCCCCGCAAACTCAAAACCACTTCTTCTTCATCAATGATGGCACGTGGCCTGGTTTCAACCGAAAGCAGGTTCTCTTTGGCCAAATCGGACACTTGAGACTGCTTGCTGAGCCATTGCTGGGCTTCCGGATGGGTGTAATTGATGTGGTGCCATGAATTGACCACGGACAGGTCATGAGGACAGTCCGTCCCAAGCCCTGCGCCGTCCAAAACCAATGAAGTCAATGTGTCTGAATATGTGCTCATAAAACCCCTTTTTAAATCTAAAAGTCCCCACAGCAAAACACCTGAAAGGCCTCTTTATTATAGACAACTTTTTCATTTGCCATCTCTTCTTTTCAGGGGCATTTAATTACCAGCATATTCCGATTCAACAAAATCATCCAGGATTTGGATGAATTGTTCGGCTATGCGGTCGCCTTTGAGGGTTTGGGCTTTTTCGCCTTTGATGAAGATGGGTGCTGAAGGGGCTTCACCTGTACCGGGTAATGATATGCCGATGTCGGCGTGTTTGGACTCTCCAGGCCCATTGACGATGCAACCCATGACGGCCACATTCATGTCTTTCACACCCGGGTGTGTGACCCGCCACTCGGGCATTTTGCGGTCCATGTGGTCAGTGACTTGTTGTGCCAGCTCTTGGAAAAACACGCTGGTGGTGCGGCCGCAACCCGGACATGCCGTCACCTCAGGTTTGAATGATTGCAATTCCAGGCTTTGCAAGATTTGTTGCGCCACTTTGACTTCTTCTGTGCGTGCCTGGCCCGGTTCTGGTGTCAGAGACACTCGAATGGTGTCGCCAATGCCTTGTTGCAAAAGGACACTGAGCGCTGCCGTTGACGCAATCACGCCCTTGTTGCCCATGCCCGCTTCGGTCAGACCCAAGTGCAAAGCATAACGACATTGCTTGTGCAGTTCCTGGTATATGCGGATCAAAGATTGGACGCTGCTGACCTTGCAAGAAACGATGATGCGATCGGCTGGCAAACCGAAAGACTCTGCCTGTGCTGCACTTTGCAACACCGAATCAATCAAAGCTTTCTCAATCAATGCACCCGATGACAAAGGGTTGGCACTTTGGGCGTTTTCATCCATCATTTTGGCCATCAATTTCTGGTCCAAACTGCCCCAATTACCACCAATCCTGACGGGTTTGTTGAGGTCTTTGGCCACTTGAATGATGGACTCAAATTGGCTGTCGCGTTTGCGCCCGAAACCCACGTTGCCAGGGTTGATGCGGTATTTGGCCAATTTTTCAGCGCATTCTGGGTAGTCTTGTAACAAGCGGTGGCCGTTGTAATGGAAGTCTCCAATCACCGGCACATCACACCGGGCCGCGCGCAAACGGTCAATGATCTCGGGCACGGCTGCAGCCGATTCTTCATTGTTGACGGTGATCCGCACCATTTGTGAACCGGCTTGGTGCAGGTCGTATATTTGTTGGGCAGTGGCTTTGGCGTCAGCGGTGTCGGTGTTGGTCATCGATTGGACAACCACTTGATCGCCGCCCACTGGGATGCCTGCAATGTCAACAATGTGTCTTTTTGAATTCATGATTTGATTTCTTTCAAAGGCTCTGCTTGGTGTTTCACACCCAGTATCAAACGTGAAAAATCTTGCTTTGGGATTTTACTTCGACTGACCATGAAATGATGAGTGGTTTTTGCGTTTTTCTCTGCCAATGACAACAGCACCAGACCAGGCCAAAGCCAATAACCCTTGATCAGACAGGGTGTGACTTGACCGTCAAGCACACGGTGCCATTCGGCTTCACTGTTCATCACCCAATGGGCTTGTTTTGTGGTCGTGATGGCCTTGTTGTTGCGCCACAACTGCCACAGCATCACAGGAATCAATAACCAAAGGTATAGGCTGGTGAACCAAGCGGTCACGGCAAACAGCAGGATGGTCATCACAAGACCACACTGAACCCACATCAATGTGGCGGTGAATTGATTACTTTTTAAGGTAACCGGCTTCACAAATGGTCGCCACCAGCTGAGCCGTGTCTTCGTCTTCTGGTTGGGATTTGCCGCTGAGCCAATACCACAAAGTCATGTCCTCGGTACCTAGGAAGGCATCGAAGGCTTGTTTTTGCGGCATCGTCATAGATTCGTAATGTTCGTCCAAAAAACGATTCAGAACAAAATCCAACTCTTTCATGCCACGACGGCTGCGCCACCGAAAATAACCTTCACTCAATAACGCAGCTTCATCATTCATGGCATCAAAGCGCGTGGCGCTCGGCAATCATCTTTTTGATTTCGCCAATGGCCTTGCCAGGATTCAATCCTTTGGGACAAGTGTTGGCGCAGTTCATGATGGTGTGACAACGGTAAACCTTGAATGGGTCTTCCAAGTCTTCCAAACGTTCGCCTGTGTACTCATCGCGAGAATCGGCCAACCAACGGTAGGCTTGCAACAACACGGCCGGGCCCAAATAACGGTCGCCATTCCACCAATAACTGGGGCACGAAGTTTGACAACAAGCACACAAGATACACTCGTACAAACCATCCAATTTCTCGCGGTCTTCAATCGACTGCAACCGCTCCTTGTCTGGCAAGGGCACTGAATCGGTTTGCATCCATGGCCTGATGGAGGCGTATTGGGCATAAAAGTGTGTCAAATCAGGGACCAAGTCCTTGATGACTTCCATGTGTGGCAAAGGGTAAATCGAAATGGTCTTGCCTTTCAGCTTCTTGATTGAAGCGGTACAGGCCAATGTGTTGGTGCCATTGATGTTCATGGCACATGAGCCACAAATGCCTTCACGACAAGATCGACGGAAAGTCAACGTGGCATCCATCTCGTCTTTGATTTTGATCAAAGCATCCAAAACCATTGGGCCACAAGTGTCCATATCGACATCATAGGTGTCGGTTCTGGGGTTTTGATCATCATCAGGCGACCATCGGTACACCTTGAACGTGGTTGTGTTGGTGGCACCATCGGCTTTGTGGTGATTGCCTTTGGAGATTTTTGAGTTTTTTGGTAATCTGAATTCAGCCATGACAACCTCCTTTAATAAACACGTGGTTTGGGTGGAATCACTTCACATTCATCACTCAGTGTGTACATGTGAACCGGTCGGTAGTCGAAATTCACTTGACCGCCTTCATCCAAGTAGGCCAAAGTGTGTTTCATCCATTGGTCATCATCACGGTCTGGGAAATCTTCGCGGGCATGGGCGCCACGAGACTCTTTGCGGTTTTCAGCAGAAAACATGGTGACTTTGGCTTGACCCATCAGGTTTTGCAGCTCCAATGTTTCCACCAAATCGGTGTTCCAAACCATTGAAGTGTCCGAAACATGGACGTTGTCGATTTTCGCAGCTGTGGCCGCAATTTTCTCACAACCTTCCTGCAACACTTCACCGGTTCTGAAAACAGCGGCATTGTTTTGCATGATTTTCTGCATTTCCAAACGCAGCTCAGCGGTTTTGATGTCACCTTGGGCGTAACGTGTTTTGTCCAAACGATCCAATGAAGCATCCAATGCGTCTTTGGGCAATTCAGAATGTTTGGCACCTGGCTTGATGATGTCACCACAGCGATTCGCCACCGCGCGTCCAAACACAATCAAATCCAGCAATGAATTCGATCCCAAACGGTTGGCACCATGAACTGATACACAAGCCGCTTCACCGATGGCAAACAAACCAGGCACGACTTTATCTGGGTTGTCTCCGTCTTTATAAACCACTTCACCGTGGTAATTGGTGGGAATGCCGCCCATGTTGTAATGGACGGTGGGGATCACAGGGATCGGTTCTTTGCTGACGTCCACACCAGCAAAAATTTCAGCCGACTCGGCAATGCCTGGCAAGCGTTTGTTGATCACATCCGCGCCCAAATGCTCCAAATGCAAGTGAATGTGGTCGCCTTCGGCACCGACCCCGCGGCCTTCTCTGACCTCGATGGTCATCGAACGTGAAACCACATCACGAGAAGCCAAATCTTTGGCATTCGGGGCATAGCGCTCCATGAAGCGTTCGCCTTTGGAGTTACGCAAGATACCGCCCTCACCGCGAACACCTTCGGTGATCAAGCAACCTGCACCATAAATGCCGGTTGGGTGGAACTGTACGAATTCCATGTCTTGCAGTGGCAAGCCAGCACGCAAAACCATGGCGTTACCATCACCGGTACAGGTGTGGGCTGATGTGCATGAGAAATAAGCACGACCATAACCGCCAGTGGCCAAGATCACGGCCTGACCGCGGAACAAATGCAAAGTACCATCGGCCAAATTCCAAGCCAAAACACCTTTACATTCACCGTTCTCCATCACCAAATCAATGGCGAAGTATTCAATAAAAAATGATGCGTCGTATTGTAAGGACTGTTGGTACAAGGTGTGCAAAATGGCGTGACCGGTACGGTCAGCAGCCGCGCAGGTTCTTTGTGCCGTGCCTTCGCCAAAATTGGTGGTCATGCCACCAAATGGCCTTTGGTAAATTTTGCCGTCTTCTGTGCGTGAAAATGGCACACCATAATGTTCCAATTCGATCACGGATGGAACCGCTTCTCGACACATGTATTCAATGGCATCCTGATCACCCAACCAGTCTGATCCTTTGATGGTGTCGTACATGTGCCAACGCCAGTTGTCTTCGCCCATGTTGCCCAACGAAGCTGACATGCCACCCTGGGCTGCCACTGTGTGTGAACGGGTTGGAAAAACTTTGGTGATACAGGCTGTTGACAATCCTTTGGTTGCCAAACCCATGGTGGCGCGCAATCCAGCACCGCCTGCGCCAACAACGATGGCGTCAAATTTGTGTTCTGTGATTTTATATGCTTGAGTCATGGTTTATCCAAATAACAAAGTGGCAATGGCGTAAATGCTGGTCATCATCATGGCGATCATCAACAACTTGGTGATGAAGCGCAAAGTCAGGTTCATGGCGTGACCATGTACGTAATCTTCGACCACGACTTGGATGCCCAATGCGGCATGGTAGCTGGCAGCCAGCGAAAACAACAACGTGATGCCGGCATTCAATGGTTGAGCCAACCAGGCTGCAGCCGAAGCAGCTGACATCTGATCGATGCCATTCAAACCGAACAACACGAACAGGCCGCATGGAATCAACAGCACCGCTGTGATCCTTTGCATCCACCAGTGGCCAAAACCATGCTTGGCAGAACCCAGTCCTTTGACCTTTCCTAAATCCGATTGATAACTCATGATGACCTCCTATCGACCCAAAAAGTAAACCAAAGCGGTCAAAACAGCTGCACCGACGATCACGGCATAACCCGATCGGTAAACCGCTGGAATCGAGTAGCCTTTACCCACATCCCAAAACAAATGGCGGATGCCATTGCACAAATGGTATGAGAAGGCGAACACCCAACTGTAGAAAAGCACACAGCCGAATGTGGTGTTGGCAAAAGCCACCATTTCATCAGCCATGGTGGGCGATTTGGCAACTGAAAACAGCCAGTAGACGAAAATGACCAAACCCAACGACAAGTACAAACCCGTCAGGCGGTGTGTGATTGACAACATCGATGTCAATTGCGGCTTGTACACCTGCAGATGCGGTGACAGCGGTCTTTGTGTATTACTCATGAAAATCCTGTGAATTAAAAGTCAATGCATCGGCCATTTTTTTCCCAATCACCATACCGGGTCGGATCCAAACCATCTTTGCGGCCACCAATTTCTTTGGGCTTTGGCTCTTGGTTTGTTTCCGGCGCATCATTTGGTTTCTTTGCGGTGGTATCGGACTGTGTTTTTGGCTTTTCTGACATCAGAATGACAGCATTCAAGTTCGCGTGGCATTATAATTCAATCCATTCGTTTTTAAAAGGCAAAGTCCATGACATCTTACCAAGACATCGACATCATCCACATCACAGGCAACCAATGTTTCGAGTTCATCAACAACCAAACCTTGTCCCAAACACTGCCGACTGAAACAAGACAATGCCAATACACAGCGATTTGCAGCCCCAAAGGACGTATCTTATACACCCTTTTCATCGTCACCGACAGTGAACAACTGTGGCTGGCAGTGGATCAAAGCCTCTCCGAATCATTGGTCCAGTACCTGAACATGCGGCGTTTTCGCATGGATGTGGCAGTGACGCCAGAAGCTGATTGGTCATTGGTGAACACAGGCCAAACGATGGACACCACCGTGAACCAATACCCGCTGGACACAGCACAAACAGGCCAACAGGATTCAATGTGGCCCACGTTATTCGAATGGGGTTTGCCTTGGATCACTGCAGCTCACCAAGATGAACACATCCCACAACATGTCAATCTGGACCAAAACCACATCATCGATTTCAAAAAAGGCTGTTTTCCAGGCCAAGAAATCGTTGCTCGGTTGCACTATTTGGGTCAAGTCAAAAAACGGATGCGGCTGATTGAAGTCACCGCAGATGACCACAGCAAACCGGTCGAGGATGCCTTCTCGAAAATTGAATGGTGCGGCCCTGCCATTGAAATCAAAGGGCAATGGTTGCGACAAGGGGTGGTCGCCAACACCACCACAGAAGGATGATTAAGGCACATTAAAAAGGCATCACAAACAATTGAACTTGCAATGATTTATTGTTATATTAATCTTAAATTATAGGAAATAAATCATGACCACCACAAGATTGACCTGCTTATTGACCGCTTTGATCTTTTTTGGATCATTGCAAGCCCAAACAGTCACACTGGCCGTAGAAGCCACTTTTCCTGTCGAACAAGCTCAATTTGTTTACGAACCACTGAAAAAACACCTGGAGAAACAAACCGGTTACACCGTCAACATTGAGATCAAGGACAACTATTACTTTTACTGGCGCGCTGCCAAAAACCAAACACCGGAATTCAGCCTTGACGCTGCACATGTCGCGGCCTATCGCATGGAACAAAAGGGCTACAAACCCATTGCCCGCGTTCAAGAAGACACCAGGTACCACCTGATTTCTGACTTTGAACCTGCTGAAGGCCAATCAATCGACCAGTTTTTGGTTGGCAAAAGCGTGGTCATGCTGCCCAACCCCAACATGGCATCATTGCTTTTCGACCGCTGGTTCACTGACCTGTTTTTGCAACCACAGAAAGTGGTTTCTGCTTTGTCATGGGAAGATGTGATGGAACAGGTGTTCGCACAAACAGCGCAAGCCGCCATCGTCCCCAGCTCAGTTTATGAGATTTATTCCAATTTACTTGAATTGAAAGCCAGCGACCCAATGCCTGGCTTGACCTTTTTAGCGGCACCTCATGTGGATTCTGGCACCGTCGAGAATTTTAAAAAGGCCATTTTGGCCATTGGTACCGATGATGAATCATTCGATATTTTGGCAGAATTGAACACCGACGGTTTCATCGAAGTGGATCCTGAAAGTTACAAAGGCCTGGCGGATTATTTAACCCGACTGCTTTACTGATTTTTGATTCGAAAACCGTTCAGCGGAAAAAATCGAACGTTTATTCTATTTTTGTGATGGCGTTGGCATCATTTGAAGTTAATATAAGCGATAATTCGAACTGACTCATTTTATAACCACAACATTGATTTCAATGATATTGATGGAAAACACTCACACAAACCCAGGGTTCGTTGCGTTCGAATCCAAAGCACAATTATTTTCTGGCATGCACTGCTGGCCTACCTTTGTACACGCCATATCTTTACAAGGCGTGGTGCTTGACCAACCCGTTGACCAACCCATCAAACCCGGTGACATTTTTCG
>JAUHZH010000439.1 GCA_030426065.1 Gammaproteobacteria bacterium | reverse complement strand
CATGACTTACTTTGCCAAAGCCATGTTCAAAGAGTCCATGCCGCAGCACGACTCATTCGAAGCTGCTTTTGAAGCGGCCAAGGTGTTGATTGTGCAATGGGAAGATGAAAAACAACCTGGCAAAGACCATTCCGAGCCGCAAATCAGTATGGGGTCGTTGATTGCACCTCATCTAAAAAAATGGCGGGTTCAAAATAACAAAGACACACAATCACCATAGCCAAAGAACCAACACAGCACCTTAAGTGAAGCGCCAACATCATGGTTCCATTCTCTAAGGGTGTGAATGATTGGCCTCACTCTTATTTACTGTGGTGGCCTGGCTGATGTCTTTTGCCATCAGCATCTCACTGACTCGGTTGGAGGCTCCTAGATAAAACCCGCTTTCTGTTTGGAATGTTTTGGGGTTTTTGAATGTACCAAACAACAAATCAAAAACAGGCAAATCTGAGTAGTTGTGGGCATGAACACCCCTTTGGTGATGTACAGAATGGCTTTCCGGGCGTTGGATCAAGTAGCCCAACCAAACAGGAGTCTTGATGTTGGTGTGCTGAAAAATGGCAAAAAAAGTGGTGATGTACAAAAACTGAGTCACCGTATCTGGTGCCATTCCGATCAAAATGGACAAACTTAAACTGCCAATAAAAGTGAAGCCAATCATGTCCATTGGGCTGAAGAAATAAGCCCCCCAAGCGTCCACCCTTTCTGCGCTGTGGTGCATCTGGTGAAAACGCAACCAGAGCCAATCAAATCGATGCATACAACGATGCCACAAGTAAATGAACAGCTCAAAAATCAGCACTGCGATCAGCAGGACCCAACCTTGATGAAAGCCGCTGAGATCGAACACTTGAAAAGAAGTCAAATACTGGTCCCAAACCAAAGGCAAATATGAGGCCAGAAAAAAGTAAATAACAAAGCCTAAAAAGCACTTAAGCCGCCAACCTTTCACTGGGGCCAATTTTCTGGCTGGGAAGGTCGTTTCAAGTAAAATCAAAACAACAAACAATCCCGTCAGTCCCAATGAAAGTGGGTCTGTGATCAATTCAAATGGTGTAGGCATGGATCCCTCTGTACGTAAAAAACACGGTCAAATTATGAAATTTATGGTGATTCCAAACCTAAAGATTCAATCATTTTTTTATCATTTTTAGGCACAATCAGTGAGCAAGTAATGATGGCTTCCTTTGTGCTGGTCGCATAGAATGGTTGTTCAGTGATGATGGATCCACTTTCTGTGAACTACCAGATTAATCAATTTGTGTTGGATGTAAAAAACTACCAACTGACCCTACAAGACGTGGTTGTTCCTTTGGAGCCGCAGGTTTTTGATTTGCTGTTGTTGTTGGTGGAAAACAGGGAGCGGGTTGTCAGCAGAGATGAAATGTTGGCCCATGTTTGGAAAGGCCGATTGGTGTCTGATAATTCAATCAACAACAACATCAAATCTGCGAGAAAGGCACTGGGTGACGATGGACACCGCCAACAAATCATCAAGACCATACACTCCAGGGGTTATCAGTTCATAGCACCTGTCCAGTTAATTGAAGGCCAAAACCAACCCAATTCCCCATCCATGAAAATGCTTGTCATTTTGTCGGGCTTGTTGTTTGTTTTGATGGGTTTTTTTCATCATGAAATTTCGGATTGGTTTGCAAAAGAGCAACACCACCCTGTCGGTAGCGAATTCGATCAACCCATACAAAAATTGGTGATTTTGCCTTTCATTAACAACAAACCAGATCCTGTTCATGATTACCTGGGAATCGCATTGGCCAGCCAGG
>JAUHZH010000066.1 GCA_030426065.1 Gammaproteobacteria bacterium | reverse complement strand
AATGAATCGCTTGTACGGATTGCATCGATGCCTGTGATGACGTGATGGAAAAAACCGGTTTACCCAAAGGCCTGATCAAATAGACCACTGAAAAAGAAATGAATGGCCAGACCAGTCGCATCATGAGGCCACGCATTGTGATCTATGCGGGGATTCTGGCTGCTTTGGTTTTGGGGTTTGTTTTGGCGTTTCTGATGCGCAGTCCAATGGCGCTGAATGTACTTCATGACCGCAACACTTTTTATCGCATGGTTGATAAAGACACCATTGAAAATGTCTACACCATCAAAATCATGAACAAAGGCAGGAAGGCCGACGTTTATCAATTGTCAGCTTCAGGTTTGCCAGGGTTGGAAGTGGCCACCGATGTGGATGTGTCAATGTTGCAAGCCGCACCGGGCGAATTAATTTCAGTGCCCATCAAGATTCGAGCTTCCAAAGCCGAAGCCAACAAGCGCTTGCACACCATTGAGTTACACGTCAGCAGTGAGTCTGCCAGCGTGAGTGAGACCATCAAATATTTTGGATACAAAAAATGAGTCAAGAAGACAAAGACAAACCTTGGTATAAACACCCTTGGGTGTGGGTCATGATTGCATTGCCTGCTTCTGCCGTTGTGGCAGGCATTTACACGGTTTATTTGGCCAATCAAAATGCACCCGTGGTGATCGCCAAGCAAAACAAGTTCCAGATGGACAAAGAAGACGGTGACCAATAACAGCTGTTTTCATTGTGGTGAAGTGATTCCGGAAGGGGTCAATATTCAAGCCCAAGTGGGAGGTGTGGCTCGCGACATGTGTTGTATCGGTTGCCAGGCCGTCGCTCAGTTTTTGGATGATCACCATCACCAGCAGTTTTATCAATACCGGGCCGATGAAAAGCCCCATCAACCAGTGTCTGTGACGCCACCTGATGTCGAACAAATGGCACGTGTGGCGGCGGATTGGGTCATTCCACTTTCTTCGGACAAGGCACAGTGTGTTTGGCGCGTGGATGGCATGTATTGCAGTGCCTGTGCTTGGTTGATTGATAAGGTGTTGTCACAGTTGTCAGGCGTTGATGAGGTTCACATCAACAGCGTCACACACCGTGTTACAGTGACGTTTTCACCATCTGTCATAGAATGGGCAGCAATCCATCGCCAATTGACACAACTGGGTTACCAAGCCAAACCCGCCCATCAATCGACCAATGACAACAACAAACCACTGAAACAATTGTTGGTGTCTGGTATCGGCATGATGTTCATCATGACCATGTCGGTGCCCCTGTATTCAGAAACAATGGCAGTCAGCGAACCTGTGATTCGACGCTTCTTTGTCTTGTTGAGCTTGTTGGTGGCGACCGCTGTGTATTTTTATGCCGGCCAAACCTTTGTCAAAAATGCATGGCGTGGACTGAGGAATCGCCATTTGGGTATGGACGTGCCCGTCGCCCTGAGCATTTCATTGGCTTATTTCGTCAGCGTCTATTTGAGTTTCAAGGGGCAGGGTCATGTTTACTTTGACTCGATGACCATGTTCATCTTTTTTTTACTGCTTGGAAGGTATGTTGAGCAACGCATCAAGAAACAAAACCTGGATGTCCAAACGGCACTGATGGACATGGTGCCAATCAGCGCCGAAAGGGTGGTGGGTACAGGAACTGAAACCGTGCCAATAGGTGAGCTAGACAAAGGCGATGTGCTGTTGATTCGAAGCGGTGAAACCGTGGCCGCTGATGGTCAGATTGTGTCAGGTCAAGGCCATCTCAATGAGTCGCTCTTGACCGGGGAGTCCAAAGCCGTGAACAAAGACAAGGGACAGGCGGTGTATGCGGGCGCGCAATTAATCAAAGGCGAACTCAAGGTCCAAGTCACGAAAAAGCGCCATGAAAACTTGATCGCTGAAATGGCGCAAATGATTGAAAAGTCACAAAGTCAGAAGCCCGTTCAGGTGATGGTGGCTGATCGTGTGGCCAGTTACTTTGTCGCCACCGTCCTGTTGTTGGCTTTGGTTACTTTGCTGATACATGGGTTCTTACAAACTGGCATGACGTTGCAAGCCTTGTTGGCGGTGTTGATTGCCACCTGTCCCTGTGCTTTGTCTCTGGCTACACCCACAGCCATGACCGCGGCAGGTGTCAATTTAGTCAAACATGGGTTGTTGATCACCCAAACAAAAGCCATCACCGATTTGCATCAAATCAAGCACTGGTTTTTTGATAAAACGGGCACACTGACAGAAAACCAAATGCGGGTGGTGAAAACAATAGATTGTGGTCGAGGGGATGAGTTTCAAAAGCTTGATGTCCCACTCATCACCGCTGCTTTGCAACAAATCAGTGACCACCCCATTGCCAGTGCTTTTCATCACCCCAGCGCTGGAATCAAAGTCGAACAAGCCAAAGAGTGGCCAGGCCAAGGGGTGGAAGGGGTGATTGATGGCCAAAAATACCACTTGGGCAGCCGGTCTTGGCTGGCTTCATTGTCATGCGATGTGCCGGATCTGGACAGTGCGCACACTGTGGTGTATCTCGCCAGTGATGGAACTGTTGTTGCAGGATTCGAATTGACGGCGCAATGGCGCGAAGGTGCTAAAGACGTCATTGGACAGCTCAATGTCAGTGGCAAAATTTGCCACCTGATCAGTGGTGATGACCGCCAGGCAGTGGCCAGTTGTGCAGAACAACTGGGTTTTGATCAATGGCATGCCAAAATGACACCCAGCGACAAACAATCGGTTTTGCTTCAACACCAGCCGGCCGTGATGGTGGGTGATGGCGTCAACGATGCGCCTGTTTTGGCAGCGGCGCAAGTTTCGATTTCTTTGAAACAAGGCGCCAGTTTGGCACATGCGGCCTCTGACTGGGTGGTGCTGGGTGGTTCACTGGCACCGTTGTCTCATGCCGTCCAAGTGTCGGCCAAGACCCAGCGAATCATCAAACAAAATTTGGCCTGGGCGCTGCTGTATAATCTCAGTGTCACACCATTGGCGATGATGGGCATGTTGCCCCCTTGGTTGGCTGCCATTGGCATGTCAGCTTCATCATTGTGGGTGGTGTTGAATTCTCGTCGCGTGGTAGGAGTGAAATCATGAACATGGTGCTGGTGCTGGTGCTGTTGAGTTTGGTGTTGGCCATTGCAGCCATTGCCGCTTTTTTTTGGGCGGTCAACAGCAAACAATTCGATGATTTGGACTCACCTGCCTATTCGATATTGGATGATGATGAAATAAGTGACAAAGAAAACCAGACCGTGGATGAATGAGCCATGGATTGGCCTTCGTTGATCACCCCTTTTCTGATTGGTTTGTTTGCTGGCTTTCATTGTGTCGCCATGTGTGGCGGTTTGTGTGCTGCCATGTGTCCTCAAAACAACTGGCAAAATCAATTGGCACTGAATTCAGGACGGATCATGACCTATGCCTTTTTGGGTGCGATGGCGGCTGGCTTGACAGAAGGCTTGCTTTGGCAATTGGATGCGGCTTGGTTGACCTTGATTTTCAGAACCATATTGGGTGTGTTGTTGGTGTTAACAGGCTTGGCTTTGTGGTACAGAAGCCGTGCATTGCATGTGAGTAAAGGACTGCCTTTTTGGTCACACTTTTCTGAGCGATTAAGCCGCTTAAATCAAGTCAGTGGGTGGCAACACCAATGGATGAAAGGCTTGATTTGGGGGTTGCTGCCTTGTGGTTTGCTGTATGCCATGTTGTTGATGGCCACAGTGACGGGTGATGCCATTCGAGGCGCTTTGTTGATGTTGTTTTTTGGTTTGGGAACGGTTTTGCCTTTGATGTTGAGTCAGCCGTTGATTCAAAAAGTGCAGAACAAAGGCCGAAAGTGGGCAGCATTCATGGTGGTTTTGGTTGGCCTTTGGACTTTGGCTGCACCCTGGTGGGGGCATCATTTGATCCCTCAAGACAATCCTTGGTTACTGGAATTGACCTTGTTTTTAGAGCGTTGTGTGCCATAAGTCAGGAATTCTTTCCCCATCGCACAAATTTCCATATTTTTTGCAATCTTTTGGCATAATGTCTGTCCAACGCTCGAAAGCAAAAGCGAGAATCATTCGGAATAGGGATGCTGAAACTCAATCAAATCACCAAGATATACCAAACCCAAGGTGAAACCATCACCGCGTTAGACCATGTTGATCTGAGCATTGCGCAAGGTGAGTTCGTGGCCATCATGGGTCGTTCAGGCTCAGGCAAATCCACCATGCTCAATATTTTGGGTTGCATGGACAAACCCACCTCGGGTCAATACCAGTTGGCAGGAAAAGACGTCAGTGTTTTGAATGATGATGAACTGTCGAAAATTCGCAATGAACACATCGGTTTTGTATTCCAAGGATTTCATTTGCTTCCCCGTTTGACGGCGCTGGAAAATGTCATGGTGCCTTTGCGTTTTGCCACCCCAGAAAGACAAGCTGAAGGGCAAAAGCGGGCCGAATCATTGTTGGAACAAGTGGGACTGGGTGAGCGCATACACCACATGCCGAATGAAATGTCAGGTGGTCAAATTCAGCGTGTGGCGATTGCCCGATCCTTGATCAACCAGCCAGAAGTTTTGCTTGCCGATGAACCCACGGGCAACTTGGATTCGGCGATATCTCAACAAATCATTGACTTGTTGTGTGACCTGAATCAGGCTGGACAAACCATAGTGATGGTGACCCATGAGCCCGACATAGCTGAAAACGCAGGCCGCACCATTCACTTTTTAGATGGGAAGATCGTGTCATGAAAAAGTTGTTATTCAGTGCGCTGTTGATCAATGGAACAGTGCAAGCTGACTTGATGATCACGGGTGTGGTTGAGTCAGGTCAAACCCAACAAATCATCATGCCTTTGGTTCGAAGTTTCCAAGGCAAGATCAGTGAAATGGTGCCTGAAGGGAGTTTTGTCGAACAAGGAGATTTTGTCATTCGCATGGACGGTTCTGAGTTGGACACCACGATTGAAGGCAAAATTGAAGCCTTGGATGTGTTCAAAGCCAGCTCCAATCGTGACATGATACAACTCAAGATTGACCACAACAACGCCAATCTGGCCCACGAAAAAGCCATTGTCGATCAAAAAGTGGCGGCTTTGCGCGCGCAAGTGCCCGTCAATTTCATCGGAGAGTTGGAGTACAAAGAAAGGCAATTGGCTTTGAAGCAGTCTCAAAAGGCACTGGATGAAGCGGTCAAAAAACTCCAAGAGGTGGCCAAGAAAACCCAAGAAAAAGAGCAAGAAATTGTTTTGGGTTTGAAGCAAAAAGAAGACGAATTGAGTCACTGGCAAGAGCGGTTGGCCAGCTTGACCATCAAGGCAACACAATCAGGCTATGTGATTTATTCTTCTCATCCATGGACTGGTAGCAAGTACCAAACAGGAGACCAAGTCCAAACAGGGATGGAAGTGTTGAAGGTGTCTCAAAAAGAAGACATGAAGGTCAAGGCTTGGGTCAATGCCATAGATGTGCCCAAAATCCAAAAAGGCCAGCAAGTCACGGTACATTTTGATGCCCTTCCAGGCGTATCAGAACAAGGGACCATCAGTCACATCTCTTCAGGCGGACATGACAAAAAAGACTGGGGTGATGGGTTGTATTATGAAATTGAAGTGGACATGGATGCCAAGGTGGCTTTGCTGCCTGGCATGAGTGCATTGATTCAAGTGGAGGGGTCATGATGAAAACCATGTGGTTCAGTTTGATGTTGGTGTGGGCCAGTTTATCCCATGGACAAACCATCCAAGCCAATGGTGAATTGGTGGCTGTGGAAACCGATTCCTTTTCACCGCCCAAAATCAGGCGCATTTGGCAGTACACCATTGCATTCATGGCAGCCGATGGCAGTCAAGTCAATCCAGGAGAGCCGGTTCTGATGTTCAAAACAGATCAGCTCCGTGAGCGACTGATGGACAAAGAAGGTGAGCTTTCGGTTAAGCAAAGTGAGTTGAAACAAGCCAAAGTCACAGAAGTTGAAACTTTACAAGACAAACAATTGGCGATTGAAGAAAAGAAGATGTTGCTGGACAAAGCCACGCGCAAAGCGGAACTGCCGAAAAGTGTGATTGCCTTGAATGAGTATGAAGAAAATCAACTCAAGCATGAGCTGGCCAAACTGGAATACCAACATGCCTTGGATGACATGCGGTTGACCAAAGAAAAGCTCAAAACCGAAGAAGAAATTTTGAATGCGCGGATCACCAAATTGGATGCTGAAGTGAAAGAGTTGCATCGCTCGATTCAATCCATGCGCATCATGTCAAAACGCAAAGGCATCGTGATTCACCAAACCGATCACAGCAAAAACAAATACGCAGTGGGCGACTCGGTTTGGGGTGGGGCCCGAGTGACGCAAGTGGCAGATTTAGACAACATCACGGCCAAGTTGGAAATCAAGGAGAATGATTTGACCAAAATCAAAGAAGGCATGAAAGTGACGTTCACCATGGATGCCTATCCCGATTTGGAGTTCTCAGGCAAGGTTTCGTCGTTATCGAAAGTGGTGCGCACCAAATCAAAATTCCAACCATCGAAGATTCTTGATGCCGAGATTTCCATTGATGAAACCAATTTGGACATCATGCGACCCGGCATGAGCATCAAGGCCAAGATTCATCACGGGGGTGATGTGTGATGAGAAATTTTGTCTTGATCACCTGTGCTTTGGTGCTGTCTGCATGTCAGTCATCAGATCCCGTCACCACACCCAGTTTGAAAGTGCAACAAGGCCCTGTTCAATTCAGCATCTTTGCGGAAGGTGAGTTGGAAGCCGTTAAATCGACCCCAATCACTGCACCAGCGGCTTCTCGCAGACCGCAAACACTGGCATGGATCAAGCCACAATTCTCCGAAGTCAAGGAAGGAGAAGTGGTGGCCCGTTTTGATGGTTCCAGTTTCCAGTTGGAAGCGGATGAATCGGCTTATGAAATCCAGAAGCTGATGTTTTCCATGATGGCCAAGGACCGTGAAATTGACAACAGCAAATTCAGCTTTGGTGCCGAATCCCAATTGATAGACTATGAATATGAATTGGCCAAACAATTCAACATCGATGACCCGTTGCTGTACACGAAAATTGAAATGATTGACGCCGCAGACAATGAGCAGTTTCTGCAAGCCAAATCAGATCACATCAGCAACGTCGAAAAAAACTACGAGCAAAAATCAGCTTCAGAAGTCGAGGTTTTGGAAAGCTCTAAAAAAGTACAACAGAACAAACTGCAAATGAACCAGGCCAGCTTGGATGCCTTGGAAGTCAAGGCCCCACATGATGGCTTGTTTGTCCTGGAGCCGCATTGGGATGGCACTTTGCCTGAACCTGGCAAAGCCGTGTTCCCAGGCAGCAAATTAGGGTACTTGCCGGATTTGAGTGAAATGCAGGCCAAGTTGTTTGTGCCAGAAGTGGAAGCCATCGGCATCAAAGAAGGCTTGGTTGTGACTTTTCAGTTGCACGCCATCCCGGGTTTGTCCATCAAAGGACAGGTCACACAAGTCAGTAAAACCGCACAACCCAAAGAACGTGACAACCCCATCAAATACTTCACCGTCACCGTTAAAATAGACGAGCAGAACAAACAATTGAAGCCAGGTCAGCGTTTGAGTGCGTCGATCGATGTGATCAATGAAGCGCAAGGTTTGGCCGTACCCATTCAAACCGTTTTCAGAGAACAAAGCCACAGTTGGGTATACACCAAGAAGGGCAAAGATTTTGTTAAACAACCGGTAGAAACGGGCTTTTGCAGTGCCACCATGTGCACCATCAACAAAGGCATAGAAGACGGTGATGAAATCGCCTTGAGTGAGCCAATGGAGGGTCAATCATGAACGCCATGAGAATCAATCTGCAGCATGCGGTTTCAGAAATGATGCACCACAAATTGCGCACTTTATTGACCTTGCTTGGAATGGTTTTTGGGGTCGGTGCCGTGATTGCCATGTTGAGCATTGGAGAAGGCGCCCAAGCCGAAGCCACCCGACTGATTGAAAAAATGGGTTTGCGCAATTTGGTGATTGAAGAAAAAACCTTCGACACCGAAACCTTGAAAGAAATCCGTGAAGACAGCATGGGCTTGCACAGCAACGACATCAAAGCCATTCAAGGCAGTTTGCCTTTTGTCGGTCAAGCTTGTGGTGAGAAAACAGTCAAAACTTGGGCCTTGTTTTCTGCCCATGCCAATTCAGATGGCGCCGTCAAAGCCATTGACCCGAATTGTTTTCCCATGGCCAACCTACAGGTCGGTAATGGTCGGGTGTTTGACGCTGAAGACAATGGGCGCTTTGCCCAAGTGGCCGTCATGGGTTCAGAAATGGCGTCTCAACTGTTCCCGGGTCAGGACCCAATCGGTCAACGAGTCAAAATCAACCATTTGTGGTTGGAAGTGGTGGGTGTGTTGGAAAAAAACGAGCTTTCCAAAGACGAAATCCAAGGCGTCAAACTCGGTGCGGAACACAACCAAGTGTTCATCCCCCTGGAAACGGCATTCAAACGCCTCAAAGCCACCCAACTGGAAAGCCAAATTGACACCATAAGAATCGCCATCGATGACAGCATCAAGCCCCAAGTTGCTTCTGTTGCCATCGACAAATTATTAAAACGCCGCCATGGCAACATCGATGACTACCAGATCATCGTACCGGCATCTCTGCTGAACCAACAAAACCAAACCCAACAGATTTTCACCATCGTGATGTCCAGCATCGCGGGTATTTCCTTGTTGGTGGGTGGCATTGGCATCATGAACATCATGCTGGCGACTGTGTTGGAGCGGACCAAGGAAATCGGTCTGTTGCGTGCTTTGGGTGCCCGAAAAGTGGACATCAAAAACC
>JAUHZH010000065.1 GCA_030426065.1 Gammaproteobacteria bacterium | reverse complement strand
TCCCATCACCAAAGCCGTGGGTTGTGTATAGTCTATGGCTCGGTAATCCACAGCATCTTCAGATAAATGGGCGGCCAACAATTGCATGCCTTGCCCTTTCAGCTTATTGGCCACTTGTTTGAAAGACTGGTGCTCAGTCGCCGTCACGTACTTTTGTGATCCTTTGGCCGTATTGGCAAATGGCTTGTAACCACCAGAAACAGGAATAAAATGGGCCCGGTGAATGCCTACTGCATCACATGTCCTGACGATGGCATTGAAATTATGTGGTTTATGAACCCCATCCATCACCACCGTTAAGTCCATTTGGCGAAGGGCCAAAACACGCTTCAAGGTTTCAAATCGTTGCGGTGTCATTTTTTATTCCATAAAAAAAGCAGCCATTGAGACTGCTTTTTTTGACGAATGAATTCATTCACAGTGATTGTGGATCAACTTTTATCTGAGACTCAATGTATTCAACACTTTGGAAAGATTGTCCACCACCTCCGGACTGAATGGTTTCCACTTTTTTGAAAACCGCTGCCATCAAATACAAATCACGGCTCTCATCAGAACCTGGGTTGATGATGAAATTGTTGGTTGTTCTGATTTTTTCACCCGGTGCCAAACTGATGTTTTCGTATTTACCCAGTTCGCTGAAGTTGATGTTGCAACCACCCACCACTTGATCAATGGCATTTAACACAGAACAATTAACCCCATTGGTGTTGACATAAACATCCAAACTTGAGTTTGAAGGCCAGTATTCAATCAAATCGACCAAAATTGTGCCAGCAGTGTCATTAACATATTCCACGCCCATGGTAAACTGGCTACCTTCTTCCTGTGACTCAGCCACATTTTGGTACTCAAAATGATTGGGATAGTCAATCACCCATTCATTTTCTTCTTGCCCCGTTTTGAAAATCACATCGTGCCTTTTTGATGTCAAACACAGCGATTTGTTTAAATTTTCAGACACAATGGTGATCGTCTTTTTGATCAGGTCATAATCAAAGTCATTCAACAAACCCACAGTGCCTGCGGTGGTGTTGATGTAATTTTGATTACTGGGCCCATTGGGTGAAATCACATTGGCCATCACATTGGAAACATAACTGGTGTTTTCAATGGCATGACAAATCAATGGAAACTTTGAAGTCACTGTAACTTGTTGACCAAGCACATCGTAATCGACGTTTTCCATCACGGGCATGGGGGTGTTGCCCATTGATGCTTCATCAATTTTTAACATCAAATCTGCATGAGCAGGATAAAACATGGCCCCCATCAAGGGCAACATGCTCAATTTAAGTATAAATTTTGACATGTGGATTCTTATTTTTCATTTCGCAGTTTCGAATTTTACTGATTTTTTTGCTTTTGGTGTTAAATCAGCGTTAGAAATACTGCATTTTTGTTAATAAAAAGGCATGTCAGTTTCAAATTCACGAATTTGGCCCCACAGACCACCATGGGCTGTAGTATCATGTCCTCTTTTTTAACGAATCACCTTGAAATGAAAATAGCATTGTTATTGGGTCTGTTGAGCACATGGGCTTTTGCCGCAGTGGCCGCTGAAAACATCGATTTCTCTGCCATGTCCGAGTCAGAGAAAAACAAAACTGGACTGTATAAGTTGTCCGAACGTGAAGTCCAAGCACTGCAAAATTGGCTCAACAACAAACAAGAAACCATCGCACAAGAATCCAAAGAGAAAAACGCGGGTTTTGAGCAAAAACAAATCACCGAAAGGGACACCATTGTGGCTCAAGTGGCTAAACGTTACAAAGACCCCTTGGGCAACACCTTTTATAAATTGACCAATGGCCAAGTCTGGAAACAAGTCTCCGCTGGAAGGATCACCATTTCTGGCGACACGCCCACCGTTTCCATTGAGCCACAAATGATGGGATCATGGATGATGAAAGGCGAAGGCAACCGAGGTGTCAAAGTCAAACGCATCCGCTGATCGGACCCAACTCAAAAAGACACCAAATGGCACGGGCATACGCTTTGTGCCATTTTTTTTGCTTTCAGCGCGGCCTTTTGATCATCAAACAAGGCAAACAAAGTCGCTCCTGTGCCACTGAGGTACACCTCGGCAACACCACACATGAACTGATGTATCTGCTTCACCGCTGGTTGCGTTTTCAGAACCACTTCCAAACAATCATTGACCCAATGTCGCCGCTCATTGATTTCTGCCAAAGGCACCGGCCACTGATCCCTTTTGAGTTCAGGGTGACTGAACACGGCTGCGGTATTGACATGACAATCAGGAAACATCAACAGCACATGCTTGAGTGGAAAATGATGTGGTCTCAGCTGCTCACCCACTCCAGTGGCAATGGCATCCGTGCCAGTAATGAATACTGGCACATCGGCTCCCAAGGTCAACGCCAATTTCATGATTTGATCTGTCGATAATCCACAAGCCCAAACTTCGTTCATGACTTTTAAAGTGGTGGCCGCGTTTGAACTGCCGCCTCCCAAACCACCACCTGTTGGAATGACTTTTTCAACATCAATGCTGACAACGGATGGCTTTTGAGCCAATGGCTTGAGCAGTTCAACGGCATGATGGATGAGGTTATTCTCTTGTGGTAAACCACTGAAACCACTCACAGTCACTGCGCAGCCATCATGACCCAAAACAACAAACCGCATTTGGTCGCCCCAAGGCAAGATTTTGAAACAAGTCTGTAGCTCGTGATAGCCGTCATCCCGTCGCCCGAGGATGCGCAACATCAAATTGATTTTGGCAGGGCTGAGTATTTGAATCATTGCAACCAGGATTTGATTGACAATTTAACTGACTGCTGGCCTTTGTGAACATGGATGCGATGGGCAAGCAGTCGGCCATCAATGGTTTTGATTTTTTTTAACTCAATTTGCCACCCTTGCCATTGAAAAGTGCCTGCTGACTGATTTTCATTGAATCGAACGTGTTCAGGCCACTCCCCTTTCAACCATCGCTTGACATTCGACCAGGGTAAATCAATACCCAGGTGGCTTTGCATCAAATCACCCATTGAAGCGGCATGCCACTTTTGTCCTTGGTCGTCTGTCATGGTGAGGTTCTGCTCATCCAAAGTCCAACTCCCCTGACCCAGCGGAGCCTTGAAAGTGGCTTTAACCTTTCCATTCAACTCATGCCAGGTCAATCGTCCTGAACCTGAGTCTTCCCCATTGTTGATGAACATTTTGGCAGTTATGTGCCAATTGCTTTGAGCCAGTGATTCATCGTTGCTGGGTGAATGAGCTGTCCGTTGCTGACAGGCCGTCACCAGAATCAAGACTGAGCACAATAGGTAAAAACGCATGCAAACAAAGATGTGTGGTTAAAAAAGAAGGCAGGCGATGACTGTCGCCATCACAGGTTGTGCTTGAACTTGATGTAAGGCACGGTGCCATTCAACTGGTCCAACACCGAGTCAACGCTGTTGGCATTTTCCTTAACGCCTTTGCGAGCACCGATGGAAATGGTTCCATCTTTGGTGAAATGCCAGTCAACTTTCAAATCCAAGGTGGACTGTTCCAGCAAATCATTGGAATCACGGCTGAAGAAATCTGAATTCACGGTGGCGCCAAATTGATTGAACCGAACCCCCAATCCCAAACTGTTTCTGTTCATGTTGTCATGATACAAACCCAAATATTCGCCTTTCAATTGACCTTGGCCCAATTCAAAGCCCAAGCGCCATTGGTCCCCCAGATTAAACACTGAACTGACACCCAGTTGATAGCCAGCCAAACCGCTGCTGTCCCTTTGTTGTTGCTCCGTCGGTACCATGAACATGGACCATTGGGGATCATCCCCATCCATCAAATTCAACCGCACCGAGAAACGATCTGTGAATTTCATTCCCATCACAAATTCATCGCCAAACAACGTGCCTTGATTGACTTGGAATGAATAACGCTCTGAGGGTTGTGACAGAAAATCAAAAGAATCGGTGGCAACATATGGGCCACCCACAGCACCGCTTGGAGAAACGGAAGCGAAAGACTTGGGACCTGACATGCCAAACCAGTCCACGCCTTTGCTTTGATTTTGTTGCGCCCAAGCAGGCATGGCCATGAATGCCATCAAACAAATCAAATATACCGTGAACCGTTTCAACACTGTCATCCCCATGCGCTGATGCTTTAAAAAACTTCTGATCAAGCAGAACCACTTAGACGGTCTCAGCAAGCAAAAGTTCCACACATATCAGGATAGCAAACTGACAGCCATTTCTCAAGAAATATCAGCAAGATATCGGCGTTTTTTAAAAACATCCATCAATTGTGTGAATGGGCTCACATTTGCCATCCAAACAAAATCGCGGATTCTACCCTTTGGCTTGTGTTAAAAACCAGTATTCTTTTGCTTTTTTCATTGCCAAACCCATGATCGAATCATCCGGGTATTCACCATCAATCAGCGCACCTGTGGATCGGTTCATCAACACAGACATGGCTTGGTGGATGTCTGCCACCGCATGGATGGCAAATTGACCATCTTTACATGCTTGTTGGACATCAGAACGCAACATCAATTCAGCGGCGTTGGCCTGTGGGATGATGACACCTTGTTCACCGGTTAATCCCCGAGCTGCGCAGGTGTCATAAAAGCCCTCGATCTTCTCATTCACACCGCCAATGGCCTGGACTCGGCCATGCTGATCAATGGCGCCTGTCATTGAAAAGCCTTGGTTGATTGGCAAACCAGTCAATGCAGATATCAAGCAACAAAATTCAGCACCTGATGCTGAGTCGCCATCAATGCCGCCATAACTTTGCTCAAAAGCGATCGACGCAGAAAAAGTCAATGGATGCTCAACCGGCAACATGTGACGCAACAGCCCACCCAATATGTGGAACCCTTTGGTGTGAATGGACCCTGATTTACCGGCCATCCCCTCGATGTCAATGACACCGGCCCGCCCAGGGCCTATTGAAGTGGTGATGCGTGATGGAAACCCGTAAACAATGGGTCCTGCATGAATCACTGCCAAACCATTGATTTGACCAACCACATACCCTTCTGTATCCACATTGATGGTGCCATCATGCAAACTTTCTTGAAATTTCCTGGAAGGGAGTCCTGCCCTTTTTTTTGTCCGGCGAATGGCCCCAGTGATGTGTTCACCTGATACCCACTTTGCCCCTGCTTTCTCTGCCAAGTAGGCCCCTTCCCTGGCGATGTCAGCAATGCGGGCAAACTTGGCGGTCAATTTGCCACCCTGAGAACAGACCCGTGCACCGTGCTCAATCAATTTCGCCACTGCGGTGTTTTCAAATGCTGGTAAACCGTCTTCCTCGATGATCTTGGCAATCACACCAGAATAAAAAGCAAAACCTTGTTCATTCCTGGGCAACACCGAATCGAAATCAGACAACACCTTAAATAACTCGGCAAAATCAGGGTCTTGCGAATCCAGTGCGTAATACAAGCCAGAACCGCCCATGAGAATCACACGAAACGAAACCGGAATCGGTTCAGGTTTCAGCGCCGGTTGGCCTGGCCAGTTCAATTCTGCTGGAACAATTTCCAGACATCGACTTTTCAACGTCCGAATCAAAGTCTTCCATGCCCCAGGCTCAGTTAATAAATCACGCGCATCCAACACAATGAAACCGCCATTGGCAGCCAACAAAGAGCCGGAACGAATGCTCATGTGATCGGCCATCACGGGGCCATTTTCAGACCACTTGCTTTCAATCGATCCCAATAAATTTTGCAAAGTGGGTACGCGTTCGACCAAAACGGGTGCCTTTTCATCATCAACTTGCGTCAGCAAGACATTGACATCGTATCGCTCTTGGGGGTCATAATCTTTTTGACGTCGATAGAAGATTTGATCTATCACATCATTGACGATCGACTCCAAGAAACTGATCGCTGCCGGTGCTTTGAATCGTTGGCACAATGGAGTGATTTCTGCCTGCAGCAACTCAGCCACATGGTCTTCCATCAAGTCTCGGATGTTGGTCATTCCTTGGTCCCTGACCTGATTGATTTTGCGCCCCAAATCTTCCAGTTTTTTACTGTAAGCTTGCTGCTCATCCATTAATTTGGCTTGGGTGGCTTCATCGATTTCACCCGCTGTGACTTTTTGTTGCCATGTGTTCGGATCAATAATTTGGCCTTCAATCACTGGCACAATGATGGTTTGCTGCCCTTGTGGTGTGTTGACGTTGACCATGGCCATATTGGCTTCTTTCAATTCCGCTTCAAAAGGATCCGACAAGGCTTTGATTTCTGCTTGTAAGGCCGCTTCAGCTTGTGATTTTTGTGCATTGATTTCATCTGATTCCAATGACTTTTTGATGTCATCGGCAATGAAAGCAGCCAATTGATTGACGGCTTTCCTGAACAACACCCCTTCTCCCGCAGCCAAGGTGATCAATTTGGGTCGATCAGGTTGTGAAAAGTTGGCTACATAACAATGCTCATGTTTCTCCGTGAGCTTGGGTTTGACATCCCTGAGGATTTTAGAAACCATGCTCATGCGACCGGTGCCTGACAAGCCCCTCACGTACACATTTTGTCCATAGGCATCACACTCAATGGCAAATTCCAATGCCTCCAATGCGTCGTCTTGTCCGACGACCTGATGTATGGGTTCTATTTCTTCTGTTGTGGCATATCCCAACACTTGCGGATCACATTGCCACCTCACTTCTTGCCAGTCCAACTGATTGTTGTTGCTCATATTTTGTCGTTCCTTCATAACCAATGGTCATAATAAACGATATTGCTTGCTTCCCTAAAAAATTTTCTCTAAAGTTTGCTTTTTCTTATGCAATGGACCCCGTCATGAACCCTTGGATCGCAATCAAATTTGGTGGCACATCTGTCTCTGGAACGGCCCAATGGGCCCAAATCATTGAAGTCATCAAACACCACATTGCCAAGGGCCATCGTGTGATGGTGGTTCATTCAGCTTTCAGCGGCATCACCAACGCATTGGAAGGCGTGATTCAAAACCAACCCGAGTCATTGGGCTTTGTAGAACAAAGATTGAAAGAAATGGCCACTGCACTGGCCGTGGATTTTGAAGTTTGCGAAACGCATTGGCAGCGGTTGCAACAGTTGGCAGATTTGAGCATCAAGTCACCCAACCAAGAAGCGGAGTTATTGGGCCTGGGTGAATGGTGTACCAATGACCTGTGTCTGGCCCATTTATCCCAATTTTTGCCGGCGCAGTCTTTCAACCCGCAAACTGCTTTGGTGTCCAAATCCGATGATGCCCGTAACCCCAGAAGTCAGGCCCTGTCTGCCCAATGCGACATTGAACCGAGTGCGCATTGGCAACAGCAGTTGACCGGTGACTGTTACTTGATGCCTGGTTTTGTTGCCAGCAGTGGCAGCGGCGAGCCTGTGGTACTGGGTCGCGGTGGTTCTGACACTTCTGCTGCTTATATGGCGGTGCTGTTGGGTGCTGAGCGACTTGAAATTTGGACCGATGTCCATGGCATCTTCAGTGCCAACCCACATGCCATTCCAACCGCCAGGCTTCTGACTCGCTTGGGTTATCAAGAAGCGCGCGAGATCGCGGCCAGTGGCGGGGCTGTTTTACACCCTCGATGCATTTTGCCCGTCGAACAAGCCGGCATACCTCTGGCCATCAAAAACACCAGTGACCCCAAAGCCGACGGCACCGTGCTTTCCCACGCTTACCAACCCAGCAAACCCACGGTATATGCCATCAACACACGCCATCAAGTCACCCTGGTCTCTTTGGAGTCCATCAACATGTGGCACCAAGCGGGCTTCATGGCTGACATGTTTTCCGTATTCAAAAGCCTGGGCTTGAGTATTGATTTGGTGTCAACTGCACAAACCAACGTCACTTTGTCATTGGATAAAGCCGACAATGTGTTGTCTCAATCGGTGCTTGATCAACTCTCTGAACAGTTATCCGATTTGGGTGAAGTCACTTTGTACAAAAACTGTTCTGCAGTCACCTTGGTGGGTTACCGCATCCGTGCCATGGCCGATCAAATCGCCTCGGTGGTTTCAACTTTCGCAGATCAACGCATTTACATCACAACCCAGTCGTCTAACGACCTTAACCAAACCTTTGTCGTCGACGAGGACCAAGCCGACAAACTGACAAGGGCTTTGCATGACGTTTTGATACCCAACGATGACAGCCAAGCCCATTTTGGACCCAGTTGGCACCAACTGCGCCAAAAGAACACAGAAAAACAAGTCGCCATCAGGCCCTGGTGGCACCACAAACGCAAAGAATTACTGGCATTGGCTGATGGGTATTCACCCTGTTATGCCTATGACAGAGACACCATCATCCACCAGATCAATCAACTTAAGTCGCTGAGTGCCGTGGATAAAATCCATTATGCCTGCAAAGCCAACAGCACCGACCGCATCTTGTCGTTGGTGGCAGATCAAGGTTTGAGTTTTGAAACGGTGTCACCTGAGGAAATTGAACGGGTCGAACAGATATTGACTGACAACTCAACCTCACGAATGTTGTTCACACCCAACTTTGCCCCAAAGGCAGAATACCAATGGGCGATGGAAAAAGGCATCACCACCACCATAGATAATCCAATGATTTTGCAGCAGTGGACTGAAGTGTTTTCTGGTCATGAGGTGATGTTGCGCCTGGATCCAGGCCATGGCAGTGGCCACCACCGTTATGTCCGAACAGCAGGTGAACAATCGAAATTTGGCATTCCCGTAGACACTTTGCCTGAAATTGCTGCCATTTGTCGTGAAAACAACATCAAAGTGATTGGGCTACATGCCCATTCTGGCAGCGGCATTTTGGACCACAACAATTGGCAGCGCGTGGTTGAA
>JAUHZH010000064.1 GCA_030426065.1 Gammaproteobacteria bacterium | reverse complement strand
GGTGGCATTGAAGATGATGCATGACAAGGACGTGGCCAATGCCATGTGAACCACCGTGTCAGCGGGCACCCCTTTGTGGAGAAAGAAAGCCGTCAAAGCAGGCACCATGATGCCACCGCCACCAATGCCCAGCAGCCCAGCAAAAAAACCAACGGCCAGGCCCAATGAGGCCAACAGCGCCCAATCCATCAATCACCTTTTGCGGCCAAACAAAGACTTCCAAACGGCATTGACCACTTTGGTGGTGAATTTTCTGCCCAAAGACTTGCCGACACTTTCAAGAACCGTATCACCGCGACGTGAACGGCTTCGTGAACGGCCTGAAATTTTTTCACTGCGGTACCTGGAAGATTCTGCTTCCAGTTTAGCCTGTTCTTGGGCTTTTTGCTCAGCCAAAGCTTTGGCCCGTGCTTGTAATTTTTCATGGGCCGATTCACGGTCCAAGTCTGCGTCGTAGGTGCCACCCACAGGAGAGCGCTGCATCACCAACTGCCTTTCTTCATCAGTGGCGGGCCCCATTCGACACCGAGGCGGCGCAATTTTGACCCGATCAACAATGGACGGTGCGCCTTTTTCTTCCAGGGTGGACACCAGGGCTTCCCCAACACCCAGTTCTGTGATCACGGTGGCGGTGTCGAAGGCCGGATTGGGTCGAAACGAATCAGCCACTGCTTTGATGACTTTTTTGTCTTTGGGGGTGTAGGAACGCAGGGCATGCTGAACTTTATTGCCGAGCTGTCCCAGGATGTCTTCAGGGATGTCACCCGGTGACTGGGTACAAAAATAAACCCCCACCCCCTTGGATCGAATCAACCTGGCCACCTGTTCGATGCGACGCAACACTTCTTTCGGAGCGTCATTGAAAATCAAATGGGCTTCATCAAAAAACAACACCAATTTGGGTTGGGGTAAATCACCCACCTCAGGCAAGGTTTCAAACAATTCGGTCATCAGCCACAGCAAAAAGGTGGCATACAATTGGGGTTTCATCATCAAATCACGAGATTCCATGATGCTGATGATGCCCTGCCCTTGCATGTCTTGTCTCATCAGATCGGCCAAAGCCAAGGCCGGTTCACCAAACAGTTGATCTGCGTCTTGTGATTCCAAGTTCAACAAACGCCTTTGGATGGCGCCGATGGAGGCGTTGGTGATGCGGCCATACTGTGCTGAGATGTCTTTGTAATGGTCTCCCATGTACTGGAGCAGGGATTGCAAGTCTTTCAAATCCAGTATCGGCAGGTCATTTTCTTCTGCGTATTTGAAGGCCACGGCAATCACACCTTCTTGCACATCCGACAGCTCAAGCAAGCGGCTCAAATACAACGGACCGATTTCTTGGATGGTGGTCCGCACCGGATGTCCAAGCTTTTTGAAAATGTCCCAAAAAATGGTGGGCGAACCCTGGTAGCGGTAATTTTCTATTTTGAGTTCTTTGGCCCGTTCATCCAAAAAGGGTTTTTGTTCTCCGGCTTGTGACAAGCCTGACACATCGCCTTTGATGTCGGTGACAAACACCGGCACACCCATTTGACTGAAATTTTCAGCCAATACTTGGACCGTGACGGTTTTTCCGGTTCCTGTCGCACCTGTGATCAGGCCATGGCGGTTGGCGTATTTGCCCAAGATCAAGGCGGGTTTTTCACCTTGTCCAAAATGAAGGTTATTTGCTGTCATGATTCAAGTCTTTCATCAGCCAATGGAAAACAGCCACCATGCCCAAGGCTTCACCACCTTCGGTGCCTCCAGTTCGATCACCAAAGTTCCAGCCATAGGTGTCGATGTGGACCCAAGGGATGTCTTCGCCAACAAAATGTTCCAAAAACAGCGCGGCCGTGATGCAGCCGGCCTGTGGGATCGAACCTGAATTTGACAGGTGTGCGATTTTGGGTTGGATGTATTTGTTGTACTGTTGATACAAAGGCATGGGCCAGGTGTTGTCATGTGTGGTCAAGCCACTGCGATGGATGCCTTGGTTGAGTTCACTGCGGTTACTGAACGTGGGCGTTAAAGTGGGACCCAGTGCCACGCGAGCGGCACCCGTCAGTGTGGCATAGTCGATGATCAAGTCGGGTTTGAATTCGGAAGCATAGGTCAGCGCATCGGCCAAAATCACACGGCCTTCGGCATCGGTGTGGCCAATTTCAACGGTTTGACCCGAACGGGTGGTGACCACATCACCTTGCCGGTAGGCATTCCCAGCCACGGCATTTTCAACGGCAGGTATCAGAACCTGTAAGCGGACAGGCAACTGATGTTCCATGATCAAATGAGCCAGTCCCAGAACGTGCGCGGCACCGCCCATGTCTTTTTTCATCAACTTCATGAAGGCATCGCCTTTCATGTTGTTGCCACCGGTGTCAAAGCACACACCCTTGCCCACCAATGTCAACCTCGGGTGGGCATCATCGCCCCAATTCATTTCAATCAAACGAGGTGCTTTGTGGCTGGCCCGTCCAACGATGTGAATCGACGGAAAGTTTTGCGCCAACAAGTCCTCACCGACCACATGGCTTGTTGAGGCGCCGTGTTTGGCAGCAAAACCGTCTACCCAGTCGGCCAATTCAGTGGGCCCCATGTCATCAGCGGGTGTGTTGATCAAATCCCTGACCAAATGTGTGGCGGCCACCTGTGACAGTGCAGAATGGTATCGTTGGCCATCAACCACCAATTGTGGCGTGGGCTGTTCACCCAAGTAACGATCAAAGCGGTAACAAGCGAACCCCCATGACTTGATCACACATTGGTGAACGGCTTGGTTGGCATGTTCAATGTGGTAGTCTCCCAAGGGCACAGACTTGAGTTGCCTGCCCGTGTCATAGGGGTTCAAATCATCGGCCAACATCAAGAACACCTGTGCCAATTGACCGTTGGCATGGTAGTCGAGGAAAAACTGCCCTGCCTTTTGTCCAAATTGTTGGTTGGCCATGGCGTTTTGTAAGTATTGATTTTGGCTTTCAAGCCAATGGTCAAAGGTGTCAAGGTACAAAGGGACGATGGCCACCGATGTAGGTTTGTGATCTGTGGTGATGCAGTTGAGCATGGTGATTTGTGTTCAAAATCATCATTATAACCGCTAAAGCGTCACGTGGTGTTACGGAGAACCATGGTTTGGTGCGGGATGTCATCTTCAAGGTAAAAATGCCCGGTGTTGTCAAACCCCAGTTTTTGGTAGAAGTGGGTTAAATAGGTTTGTGCCGAGATTTCGATGGTTCGTTTGGGGTGGTGGTTCTGACACCATTTGATGGCCCGTTGCATCACTTGAACGCCCAGCTTCATGTGGCGGTGACTGGCTTTGACCACCACACGACCAATGGAAATGTGGCCGTTTTTGGCCGGTAACATGCGGGCATAAGCTACCAGAACACCTTGGTCCCAACCCATCAAATGAGTGGCTGTGGCGTCTTCTCCATCGATGTCTTGGTAAGCACAGGCCTGCTCCAAAACAAACACCTCGCTGCGCAATTGCAGCAACTGATAGAGTTGGTGACCATCGAGTTCATTGAAATTCAGAACCTGAAAATTCATTTGTTTTTAATCGGAAAATGTTTTGACTGAACGCCCACAGGCAGGGCAGATTTGTTCATGATGGCCTCAATCATTTGCATGGTTATTTGTACAGCACCGCGGTGCTTTTCAACCAGTTCAGATGCAGATTGACCCATTTGTTTCCTGATTTGCTGGCTGTTTACCAAGGTTTCCATGCTGCGGATGATGTCATTGGCGTCATGAACCAGAAAGGAGCCGCCGCAGTCATTAAGCAGTTGGGTGATCTCTTCAAAATTATGGGTGTTGGGTCCGACCAATACAGGCAAGGAAAACACCGCCGCTTCCAATACGTTGTGGCCACCGATGTCGGCGATGGAACCGCCAACGAAAGCGATGTCTGAAGAGGCATAAAATTCGAGTAATTCCCCCATGGTGTCGACGACAAACACGTCGGTGTCCAAACCAGACAAACCGTCTTCACTCCGCAATTGGGTTTGAAACCCTTTGTTGCGGCAAGCCTGGGTGGTGCTTTGGAAACGTTCTGGGTGACGGGGGACCACCACCAACATCAATTGGGGGTGGCGTTGTTTCAAGACCGCATAGGCGTCCAAAATTTCAATTTCGTCATCCAGATGGGTGCTGGCAGCAATCCAGATGAGGCGGTCTTTGGGGTAATGGGCGCGGATGTCTTCCCCTTTTTTGACAATCTCGTCTTCAATGATGATGTCAAATTTCAAACTGCCCACGACAAAAATTCGATCACCGTCACAGCCCAGCTGAATCATCCGCTTGGCATCGGTCATGGTCTGGGCGGCCACGTAGGTGGTGTTGTTGAATGCTTTGGCCGCCAATGATTCAACCCAGCGGTATCCTTTCATGGACACTTCCGACAAACGTGCATTGGCCACCACAATGGGGATGTCGCGTTTTTTGCAGAATCGGAACAAGTTGGGCCATATTTCGGTTTCCATGATGACCGCCAAATCGGGTTTGGTTTTCCTTAAAAAACGCTTCACGGCACCTGGCAGGTCATAAGGTAAATAGACATGGAACACTTGGTTGCCAAAGATTTGTTGGACCCGATCTGAGCCGGTGGGTGTGATGGTGGTGAGGACAAATTCATGGTCACGGTATTGTTTCATCAATGCCTTGATCAATGGAATGGCTGCATTCACCTCGCCCACTGAAACGGCATGAACCCAGATCGATTTGCGTTTGAAATGTGGGTTTTTGAACCAACCGAACCGTTCATGCCAACGTTGTAAATAGGCACGGGTTTTGACACCGCGCATCAACAAACGGATCAGCACAACCGGGGTCAGGATGGCTGTGGCCAGTGAATAAAAGCGGCTGCGCAGTTCAAGTTTCATCGCAACACAGCACCTGTATCAGCCATGCGAATGCAGCTGGGTTGGCTTTGTGAACCCAAAGCTTGGTCCCAATAGCAGTCTATGGCATCACCCAGTTGTTCTTGAGCCTTGGCAACCGTCAAGGCCGGATCATGGGCCGCACGGTTGGCACTGGTTGAGACGATGGGCATGCCCAAAGCATCACATAACTGTTTAACAGGAAGGTGTGAAGAGACCCGGACGGCCACCGAATCATGTGAGCCGGTGATCCATTTGGGGACCTTGTAGCTGGCCTTGAAGACCCAAGTGTGGTGACCCGGCCATGTTTTCAAAGCGCGTGCCAAATCATTTTGGTCATTCAGTTGAAGCAAAGGCAGGACTTGTTGAACGTGTGAAGCAATCAAAATCACGCCTTTACTGACGTCACGTTGTTTGGCGGCCAAGAGCCGCATCACAGCGGATTCATTGCGGTAATCACAACCCACACCGAACACAGCCTCAGTGGGATAAACCAACAAACCACCCGAAAGGATGGTTTGTTTGGCATGGTTGATGTCATCGGTGACTCGGTTCATGTCGTTTTATGTTTTTTTGCTGACTTTCTTTTTGGCCGTTTTCTTTTTGGTGGACTTCTTCTTGGTCACTTTTTTCTTGCTTGTCTTTTTCTTCGTGGTCTTCTTTGTGGTTTTCTTGGCCACCTTCTTTTTGGTCTTCTTCTTGCTGCGCTTTTTCTTTTCAGGTGCGGCGGCCAAAATGGCGATGCATTCTTCGTGTGTCAACAGTTTGGGGTCTTGGTCTTTGGCTATTTTGCCGTTTTTGTTGCCATCCGTCACGTATGGCCCCCAGCGACCATTCAAGACTTGGATGCCGTCATCAAAAGTTTGGATGATTTTATTGGCGTCAGCGATTTTCTTTTCCTGGATCAAAACCAAGGCTTCTTCGAGTGTGATGCTGTATGGATCACCCTCTTTGATGCTGACAAATTTGTTTTCATAGCGCACATAGGGTCCGAACCGACCGATGTTGGCTGACACCTTTTCACCTTCTGGTGTTTCTCCCAAGTGGCGTGGCAAGTCAAACAAACTCATCGCTTCTTCGAAGGTGATGGTCTCCAGTTTTTGGCCGGGCAGCAGCCCAGCGAAGCGTGGTTTTTCTTCGTCATCACGGGTGCCGATTTGGGCAAACGTACCGTATTTGCCAATCCTGACAGAAACCGGCTTGCCTGATTTGGGGTCGATGCCCAGTTCCCTTTTGTCTTGGGCTTCTTCTCTTGAAACACTTTCTTCCTTGTCTTCAATCAAGGCAATGAAAGGATCCCAAAATTCACGCATCAATGGCTTCCATTGGCGTTCACCCCGAGACACGGCGTCCAAATCGTCTTCCAAACGGGCCGTGAATTCATAATCGACATACTGAGTGAAGTGCTTGTTCAGGAACCGAGCCACAACCCGTCCGACGTCGGTGGGTATGAAGCGTTTTTTATCCAGCTCAACGTAGTCGCGGTTGAGCAAAGTTGAGATGATGCTGGCATAGGTTGAAGGTCGCCCAATACCGAATTCTTCCAAGGCTTTGACCAAAGAGGCTTCCGAATACCTGGGTGGTGGTTCAGTGAAATGCTGACTGCCAGCGATTTCTTTGACCGAAACTTGGTCACCCTCTTTCAGGTTCGGTAGGTGTTTTTCTTTGTTGTCAGGTTTGGCATCATCGACGCCTTCCTCATAAACCGCCAAAAAACCTTTGACCAATACAGTGGATCCAGATGCGCGCAAATTGTGGCCATCGCCGAAGGTAAAATCAGCAGATACGGTGCCGATGGTGGCATTGATCATTTGGCTGGCCAAGGTGCGTTTCCAAATCAAATCATACAAGCGGTATTGGTCGTTATTGAGTGATGATTTGATTTGTGATGGAATCAGTTGGGCTGAAACCGCGCGTATGGCCTCATGCGCCTCTTGGGCATTTTTAGACTTACTCTTGTAGAAGTTGGGTTTTTCAGGCACTTGGTCTGCGCCGTATTTTTTCCCGATCACACTGCGGATGTCATCCAATGCATCGTTGGCGAGGTTCAATGAATCGGTACGCATGTAGGTGATCAAACCTTGTGTCTGGCCGTTGACATTGATGCCTTCATACAGCTGTTGTGCCACTTGCATGGTCTTGCGAGCTGAGAAACCCAGTTTGCGAGCGGCTTCCTGCTGCATGGTCGATGTGATGAACGGCGGAGCGGGCCGGCGCTTGCGTTCTTTTTGGGTTTTGGCGGTGACGGTCAAAGTGTCACCGGCTTGGGCTCGCAATTGTGCCAAAATTTGATTGGCTTGTTCTTCGTTGTTGATGTCAAACTTTTTCAGTTTGTTGCCAGCCAATATGTTTAAGGTCGACTCAAACCCTTCTTTGCCCTTGTTCAACTGGCCATGGATGGTCCAATATTCTTCTTTGATGAAGGCATTGATTTCATCTTCTCGCTCAACAATCAAACGCAAGGCGGGAGATTGAACGCGTCCAGCAGACAAACCGCGTCGGACTTTTTTCCACAGCAAAGGCGATAAATTGAAGCCCACCAAATAGTCCAAAGCCCTTCGAGCTTGTTGGGCATCGACCATTTCGTTAGATATCTCTCTCGGGTTGGCCACCGCGGCCTGAATGGCCGATGGGGTGATCTCACTGAACACCACGCGTTTGACTTCTTTGTCTTTCAGTACTTTGCGTTTTTTAAGGATTTCTACCACATGCCATGAAATGGCTTCTCCTTCGCGATCCAAATCGGTTGCGAGGTAGATGGTGTGGGCTTTTTTGGCTTCTTTGACAATGGCATCGATGTGCTTTTTGTTTTTGTCCACATCGACGTAGGTCAAGGCAAAATCTGCTTCCGGGTCAACGGCACCGGTTTTGGCCAACAAGTCCCTCAAATGGCCATATGAAGCCAAGACTTTATAGCCCTTGCCAAGGTACTTTTCAATCGTTTTTGCTTTCGCTGGTGACTCTACAATCAGTAAATTTTCTGCCATGCTCAGTGTTCGTGATCAACCGGCGGGTCAAACATCAAACTTTCCATTGAGGCAAAGGCTTGCTCTTGATCCGGTTGGATATACAAGATAATCAAAGCGAGCCATTGTAAATCATCCACGTCAATATTGTCAGCATTTAGATTAAGCAAACTATTCACCAGGAACTCACGTGAGCTTGGATTGAGGATTTGGGTGTCTTCCAAATACATGATGAAATCAATGCATTCTTCATCTAAAAACTGGCGTTCCAAGCCACAGTAAATGCGGTGTGCATCGGGTGATTGCTTGATGATTTGGTTGGACATTTCATTGACGTCATGAAGCCACTGAAAAGCATGGTCAATGATTTTTTTGGTGAAACCGGCATCTTCCAAGCCCTGGTAGATGTGGTTGACGGTGTAGTTTTCTTTCAAATCCACATGTTCTGTCATGTAGTTTTCGAATAAATACACCAAGACATCAATGATGTTTTCATTCATAAGGTCATTATATCGCTTGTGTGGTTTATTTCAACCTTTGGTATTGTGCTGCCGGCAATTTTTCAATCCATCCAGACAGTTCCAAAGTCAATAAGATGCTGTTCAGGTCAGCGGTTTCCAACTGAGAAGAGGCGACCAAGTCATCAAACCCCATGGGATCAAAGCCCAAGGTGTCCAAAACCTGCTTTTGATCTTCGGGAAGCCCAGATGTGGGGTTCTTTGTTGGCTTTTCAACTGTGCTGTTGTCAGGATGGGTTGGGTTGTTCTTGATTTGAATGCGCAGCTGGTCGCTGAGCATGTCGATTGCCGGAGTCAGTTCTTCAGTGATGTCGTTGGCGTTTTCCACCAATTTGGCGCCTTGTTTGATCAAGGCATGACAGCCTTTGGCCAAGGGGTTGTGGATCGAGCCCGGTATCGCCATCACCGCCCTGCCTTGATCCATGGTTTGCCTGGCGGTGATCAAAGTGCCGCTTTTTTTGGCGGCTTC
>JAUHZH010000063.1 GCA_030426065.1 Gammaproteobacteria bacterium | reverse complement strand
CATCCGTTTCTTGCCTGGCTTCTGGATTTCGGTCAGCGCCAGTTGGTCAGTGCCACATTGGATGATCAGGTTTTTCTTGTCGGCTTGAGCAATCTGGCCAGGTTCGCGGTCGGTTTGCCCTGGCACCACATGGGCCTGCCAAATTTTCAATGGTTGACCTTCGATTTCAGATTGACTTCCTGGCCAAGGGTTGAAAGCACGCACTTGTCTTTCAATCACAGCCGCTGATAACTGCCAATTGATGTTGGACTCTGATTTTTTTAATTTGTGAGCATAGGTTGCCAACTGGCTGTTTTGGGTGGTGGGTGGGTCCAAGGATTGATCAAGTAATGCCTGGATACAGTCCATGATGGCCATGCCTCCCATTTCACTCAAGCGGTCATGCAAACTCTGTCCCGTGTCGTCATGCTCAATGGCCGTTGGGTAAATCCGAAACACCGGACCGGTGTCCAGCCCAGCTTCCATTTGCATGATGCTGATGCCCGTGGTTTGGTCACCCGCCAGCAACGACCGGTGGATGGGTGCCGCACCACGCCAGCGCGGCAAAATGGATGCATGGATGTTCCAACAGCCATGGGTGGGCATGTCCAAAACGGCTTGAGGTATGATCAAGCCATAGGCGACCACCACCATCAAATCGGCTTGAAATGAGGCGATCAGTTGTTGGGTGACTTCATTTTTCATGTCGGTGGGTTGAAAGACAGGCAAATGGTGTGATTCTGCTGCCAATTTGACGGGTGTTTTTTGCTCTTTCTGACCGCGCCCCTTGGGCTTGTCTGGTTGTGTGAAGACCGCCACGACTTCGTGACCAGAGGCAACCAACTGATTCAGTGGAGGAACGGAAAAGTCAGGGGTGCCACAAAATATGATTTTCATAAGTCTTCCAATGGCAAAGCAATTTGCGAAGGTTTGATGCTGCCTTCGTCATGAAAAATGCGTTTGTACTCCGCTCGGGAGACGGAGACATAACGTTCGTTGCCACCAATTTGGATTTGAGCGCCTTGTTTGATGGCTTTGCCTTCATCATCGACGCGCACCACCATGGTGGCTTTTTTCCCGGTGTGGCAGATGGTTTTGAGTTCTTTGAGTTCATCGGCCCAGGCCAGTAAATATTGGCTGCCTTCAAACAATTCCCCTTGGAAGTCGGTGCGCAAGCCATAAGCCAGCACCGGGATGTGTAATTGGTCGACGACTTCACCCAACTGAAACACCTGGGCTTTGCTGAGGAATTGTGCCTCATCAACCAAGATGCAATCGACAGGGGGCTGTTTTTTGACCAACTCATAAAGGTCTTCCTTGCCATGGAAAATCACCGATGGGGCACTGATACCTATCCTTGATTGAACCACGCCTTGGCCAAACCTTTGGTCAATGGCTGGGGACAAGATCAAGGTAGACATCCCGCGTTCACGGTAGTTGTGACTGGATTGCAGCAGGTGGGTTGTTTTGCCTGCGTTCATCGCAGAGTAGTAGAAATACAATTTGGCCATTGATGTCCTTTGCGTTTTTTTGGGGTTCAGCCTGAACCATCTGGGTAGCGTTGGAAAGCAGCTATTTTAACCCAGGAGCGCAGGAACCCGCCAGCCTGCTGTGTTTTCCTGAACTGTTGAATTGGAGGCAAATCGTTCTAAACGCCTTTTTAAAACGGTTTTTTCTAGGTGTTTTGGTTTTGGATGAGGTGCAAAAATTCGGCGGAGCTTAAAGGTTTGTGAAAATAAAAGCCTTGCATGGCGGTGTAGCTCAGGTCATTCAGCATCTCTTTTTGTGATGAAGTTTCGATCCCTTCAATGACCAAGTCAAGGTCCAGTTCATGGGCCATTTTGGCAATTGATTGGATGATCGCGAGTTTTTGCTTTTGCTTGTGTCCAAAGTCAACAAAGGCTTTGTCGATTTTCAATTCACCCACGGGCAAATCATGCAAATAAGCCAAGGAAGAATAGCCCATGCCAAAGTCATCAATCGATAAATTGAACCCCATGGATTTGATGACCTCAACCTGCTCAGTCACCACTTCAGAGCGCTCCAAAAGGACGGATTCAGTGATTTCCAACTTAAACCTTCGGGGTTCCAAGCCAAAATGAATCAAAGTGTCAAAGAGCATTTGGCCCAATTGAGTGCGGAATTGGTTGGCGCTGATGTTGATGCTGATGGTGAAGTTCCTGTGCCCCAACAAGACATCAATTTGATTCAAAAGTTGGCACGACTGTTCCAGTACCACTCGTTGTAATTGGTTGATCAAGCCTGAGTTTTCAGCGATGGGAATGAATTCAGCCGGTTCCGCTATGGTCTGACCGTCGCGGTGCCATCGGATCAAAGCTTCTGCCGCGATGACTTCTCCTTGGGGGCTGATTTGGGGTTGGAACAAAGCCACAAAAGCGTGGTTTTTCAGTCCTTTTTGGATTTCACTCTCAATTTGGAACCGTTGGGCCATGAAGTCTGTGATGGTGTCATCGTAGATGATCATTTGTTGTCCACCCCGTTTCTTGGCTTGGTACATGCACATGTCGGCTTGCTGCATGACTTGGTCAGCTGTGGTGGCCTGGATGCCATCAAAAATACATATCCCGGTGCTGCATCCGATGCGGTATTCAATTCGGTTGTAAAAGAAGGCTTTGTCGAAAGTGGCCAGAATTTTTTGTGCCAGCTGGGTGGCCAACGACTGAATGGCTTCTCGGGATGCATCCATGTGATCCAACAAAACAACGAACTCATCACCGCCTATCCGAGCCAAGGTGCAATGCGCTGGCAAAGCTTGTTGTAAGCGAATGCCGATCATGATCAGGAACTCGTCCCCGATGCTGTGACCCAGTGAGTCGTTGATTTTTTTGAAATCGTCAAGGTCAGCAAAAATCAGACCGCCATGCATCCGGTTGTTGCGACACAGGCTGATTTTTTCATCCAGTTTTTCGAGCAACAAGCGGCGATTCGCCAGTTCAGTCAAAGGGTCAAAGTAGGCCAAACGTTCAATTTCGGCTTTGTCTTTGTTTTGTTCGGTGACGTCCCTTGCCATGTACAAGATCCGCCGTTTCATGGTTTCTTGGTCTTGTTCTGCCGGGATGATGCGCCCTTCGAAATCGGTGGTGCCGATGGGCAAGTTCAGTTGGTAATGGATGATCTGTATTTGGTTGAATTCGAGCGCGCGCTCGACAGCCAGCTGCACTTTACTTGAAACGCCAACGGGCAAAACATCTTGGTGCATTTTGCCTAAAAATTCAGGAATCGCCAACGTCAACAACGAGCGGTTGCCACCGAACAGGTCTTCAATGGTGCCGTCTTCTTTGAGAACAAACATCAAGTCTGGTATCAAATGTGTGATGGCTTCCATCCGCTCATTGGCAGCGACCAATTGGTTGTTCAGTTCCAATTGTTGGCGTTGGTCTTTGTCTTTGTTGACGGTGACGGCAATGAACTGCGCAAAATGGGCCAGCAAGGCTTTGTGAATGTCTTGAGGGGTTTCGTCTCGAGCTGTGAAGACGTCCATCCGACCCAGGAATTCAGAGCGTGAGCAAAAAATCGGCTGAGACCATATCGCTTGGGCTTCCAAAACGTGGTGGGTGTCGTTCCAGTTGGGGGTGTTGTTTGATGTGAACCGGAGCTGTTCAAAAGGTTGCCCATTGTCCAAAAAATACCGGTGCAAGTCATGATCTTTCGATGACAGGCTGGGGTGACAATGGTGAATCAAATGGCCTTCATTATATAAAGCCAACGCGACATAGCGTTTTTGTTGAGAAAAACACGATTCCAGCATCAGGCAAATGTTGTTCAAGGCATCAATCAAGCCTTCACCATTGACCACAGACTGTAAGGCCTGATTTTGGGCGTTGAGGATGGCTGAAAGTTGCTTGAACTCTAAAGAATGCATGTGCTGTGGTGTTTTGACTTTCAATAGTTTACTCATAGTTGCCTGTCATTTCAAAATGCCATGTGTTAAATTCACATCTTTTATTGCACCGGACATCCTGTTGTGTCACACATCCAAGTCACAGTCAGCTGTGCTCATGCCCAAGAAGCTCAACACATATTGTCAGAATTGTTGAAACAAAAATGGGTGGCATGCGGTCAAATCATCCCCAACGTGCAATCAATGTACCGATGGCAGGGTCAACTGGAGCACAGTGAAGAATGTTTGTTGTTGCTAAAAAGTCATCTGACCTTATTTAAGCAAATAGAAAAAACGGTGCTCGCGCACCACAGTTATGATGTGCCTGAAATCATGGCAACACCGGTTGTGGCCATGCATACCGAATACGAAAAGTGGATTGATGAAGAAATTAAAAAATAAGTACAACAAGGCCATCAGTATGCTGCTGTTGCTTTTGTTGATTGGGACGGTTGCTGCCAGCGATGAGATTTTGCCTGTGGATGCGGCATTTCCTCACACCGTGACGGCGACTGAGAAAAACATTCAGTTACAGTTTGGCATACAGCCAAGATACTACTTGTATCGCCATGCGTTCCAATTCGCAGGTCAAAATATACAACTGGGTGAAGCCAACATCCCTCCCGGAAAGAAGAAAACCGATGAGTTTTTCGGCGAAGTGGAAACTTACCGTGACGTGTTGACCATCACCATCCCCTACAGTGGTGTGCAGGCATCACCGGCTTTGGAAGTGAAATTCCAGGGTTGTGCCGACGCCGGTATCTGTTACCCGCCGCAAAAAAGGGTTTTGGACTTGACCGAGCATGTGGCCCAGAATAACGCGACGAGCGCGGTGTTGCCCGCATCAAGCAGTGGCAACTTGTTGACGTCAAGTCAAGGCCAGTCGTTCTTTTCTGATCAAAATTTGCTGCCAGTGGATCAAGCGTTCAAGTTTGAAACCATTGCCTTGTCAGACACTGTCCTCAGTGCCCGCTTCACCATGGCGCCCAACATTTACCTCTATAAAGACCAAGTCGTGTTTTCAACATTTACGCACGGCGTCACTCTGGGGGAGCCTGAGTTTCCGGCGGCCGTCAAAAAAGACGATCCTGAATTCGGGTTGGTTGATGTTTTTTATGATGTTGTGGAAATCAACATCCCATACAGCCGCAGCCAAGCCGTCAATCGGGTCGATGTCGAAGTGGCTTTCCAGGGCTGTGAAGATGGTAAAGTGTGCTACCCACCCGACAGTCGCGTGGTCTCCGTGGACGTGCCCGATGCCCAGTTGTTGGCAGATGTGAAGGCGCCTTCGGCTGCGGGTGATTTATCGGAAACCCAGCAGCTGACCCAAGACATTGCATCACAATCAGCCATCATCGTTTTACTTCAATTCTTTGGTTTGGGCTTGCTGCTTTCGGTCACACCTTGTGTCTATCCCATGATCCCCATTTTGTCGAGCTTGATCGTCGGTCAAAAAGACCCCAGCACGCGCAAGGCCTTTGTCTTGTCTTTGACTTATGTTTTGGCGATGGCATTGACTTACACCTTGGTGGGCGTGGTGGCTGGTTTGTTGGGTGCCAACTTGCAAGCCATGTTCCAAAAACCTGAAATCATCATCACCTTCAGTTTGGTCTTTGTCTTGCTGTCCTTGTCGATGTTTGGTTATTATGATTTGCAACTGCCAAAAAGTTGGCAAAACAAATTGTCCGCCATTTCCAATCGCCAAAAAGGCGGCTCGGTTTTGGGTGTGGCGATCATGGGCTTGCTTTCCGCATTGATTGTTGGACCTTGTGTGGCACCTCCATTGGCGGCGGCTGTGATTTACATTTCAACCCATGACAGCGGTGCTGTGATGGGCGGTTTGGCACTCTTTGCCATGTCATTTGGTATGGGTGTGCCTTTGATTGCCATTGGTACATCAGCAGGTAAATGGATGCCATCCTCAGGTGGTTGGATGAACGTGGTTAAATCGTTTTTTGGCATCGCTTTACTCGGTATGGCGGTTTGGTTCTTGTCGCGCATTTTGGACGCCAATGTGATCCTGTTCATGTGGGCGGTGTTGTTGATTGTCTCTGCTGTGATGTGGCACCGACATGCTAAAGACAATGGTTTGTCGGGTGCGGCTTTGGGTTTGGTTGAAGGGCTCAAGGTGTTGGCTCTGTTGGTCGGCGTGGCACAATTGCTTGGTGCCATGGCCGGAGGGTCTGACCCCATCAGACCGTTGAAAGGCGTTTTTGGTGGTGGCGCAGCAATTGAATCCAAAGGCTTGTCATTCACCAAAATCAAATCCTTGTCTGAGTTAGAGCAAGCGCTGAAAGCCAGCAAAAAACCAGTTTATTTTGATTTTTATGCCGATTGGTGTGTCGAATGTAAGCGCATGGAAGCCACCACTTTCAAAGACCCAGGCATTGTCGAACTGGGACGTCAATTCACACTTTTGAAAGCCGATGTCACCGCCAATGATGAAGTTGATGCCGCATTGATGAAACACTTTCAAGTGGTCGGCCCGCCAGCCAGCTTGTTTTTTGCGCCCGGCGGCGCGCCATTGGTTCAATACAATTTCTTCGGTTACAAATCAGCAGCCGATTTAAAACAAACGTTTGAAAATATACTGATTAACTCAACACCCTTATAGTGGCAGTTCAGCATGAAATAAAATCCAGAGATCAAGGCTTGATTTGTTTTCAATGGTCAGTCCATTAAATACAAATCATAACGCAGAGCTATGGTTTTTATTTCATGCCTAAAAAAAAGACTATTAAGGGTAGGTCGTCTTGTGATCAACCATCACTTCACAATGAACTTTCACTATATGAATAACTATAGCTGGAAGTTCCTTGTTCGTGAGTGATTGATCACAAAACGACTGAACTACCGCTACAAGGGTGCTGAGTTAATTAAATAAGCAATTTTCTGGACATTCGAAGACGTTTGCTTCAAAATCGACGCACTTAGGAGCGAAGTTTGTCGAATTTATGTTGCGAATTGCTGTTATCAATGGCCCAAATTTGAACCTGTTGGGTCAAAGAGAGCCTGATGTTTATGGTCACACCACATTGAGAGACATCGAATTGGCATTGAAGCAATTGGCCGAATCAGAAGGCACCCAGCTGTCTTTCATGCAGTCCAATGCCGAACATGAATTGGTAGACGCCATCCACCAAGCTGCCCGTGACGGTGTTGATGGCATCATCATCAATCCCGCTGCATTCACGCACACATCTGTGGCTTTGCGTGACGCCTTGCTCGGTACAGCCATCCCTTTCATTGAAGTACACATTTCCAATGTCCATGCCAGAGAGTCTTTCCGCAAAAATTCTTGGTTTTCAGATGTGGCGGTGGGTACCATCACTGGTTTGGGTGCTTTTGGGTACCAAGCAGCACTTCGCTTTTTCCACTCATTACCAAAAACATAGGTCTTTACAATGGACATCAGAAAAATAAAAAAACTCATTGAATTACTCGAGCACTCTTCATTGACTGAAATGGAAATCACAGAAGGTGAAGAGACAGTCAAGTTGTCAAGAACCAGTCATGCTGCACCGGCACCGGTTCAAACCACCGTTGCGGTTCCTGCGCCCGTGGCTGCGCCCACACAAGCTGCTGCACCTGCGGCCGAGCCTGCTGGCAAAGAAGAAGCGTCTTTTTCTGGTCAAGTGGTGAGAAGCCCCATGGTCGGTACTTTTTACTCTGCGCCTTCTCCAGATGCTGAACCGTTTGTCAAAGTCGGTCAAACCATTTCGGCGGGTGACACTTTGTGCATGGTTGAAGCGATGAAAATGTTCAACCAAATCGAATCTGAATTTTCGGGCAAAGTGAAGCGCATTTTGGTTGAGAATGGCCAACCAGTTGAGTTCGATGAACCACTGTTTGAAATCGAATAAGGGGCACAGGCATGTTCAGTAAAATTGTGATTGCCAACCGTGGGGAGATTGCCTTGCGCATCCTGCGGGCTTGTCAAACCATGGGCATCAAAACCGTGGCAGTTCATTCGACCGTTGACCGCAACCAAAAGCATGTGGGCATGGCGGATGAATCGGTTTGTATTGGTCCTCCGTCGTCTTTAGAATCTTACTTGGACATCCCCAAGATCATCGCCGCTGCAGAAGTGACCGATGCCGAAGGGATTCATCCAGGTTATGGTTTTTTGGCTGAGAACGCAGAGTTTGCCGAAAGTGTGGTCGAATCGGGGTTCAAATTCATTGGACCCAAAGCAGAAACCATCCGATTGATGGGCGACAAAGTGGCAGCCATTGATGCCATGAAGGCAGCCGGTGTGCCGTGTGTGCCTGGTTCCGGTGGCCCATTGGGAGAAGACCCAGAGAAAAACATCGCCATCGCGAAAAAGATTGGCTACCCTGTGATTGTCAAAGCCGCCGCTGGTGGTGGTGGTCGTGGGATGCGTGTGGTCCACACCGAAGCGGCCTTGAACAATGCCATCAACACCACCAAAACCGAAGCCAAAGCCGCTTTTGGTGATGACACGGTGTACATGGAAAAATACCTTGAGAATCCAAGACACATTGAAATTCAAGTGTTGTCGGATGCCTTTGGTAACGCCATTCACTTAGGTGAGCGCGATTGCTCCATGCAACGACGCCACCAAAAAGTGGTTGAAGAAGCGCCCGCACCGGGCATCACGCCTGAGGTTCGCGCCGAAATCGGTCAAGTCTGCGTCGAAGCCTGTAAACGGATCAAATATGAAGGTGCAGGTACCTTTGAGTTTTTGTATGACGACGGTCGTTTTTACTTCATTGAAATGAACACGCGGATTCAAGTTGAGCACCCTGTGACAGAAGCCATTACAGGAGTGGACCTGATCAAACAACAGCTGTTGATTGGTTCGGGTGAACCGCTGAAGTTGAAGCAAGAAGACATTGAATTCAAAGGCCATGCCATTGAATGCCGAGTCAATGCAGAAGACCCCGACACATTCATGCCATCCCCTGGCAACATCGACATTTTCCACGCCCCAGGCGGGCCAGGTGTTCGCGTTGACTCACATGTTTATGACGGTTACCGCGTTCCACCCAACTACGATTCCATGATTGGGAAAATCATCACCTTCGGTGAAGACCGCATCACAGCCATTCGCCGAAGGTGATGATATTCCCAATCATGGAATCGTAG
>JAUHZH010000062.1 GCA_030426065.1 Gammaproteobacteria bacterium | reverse complement strand
ACAGCAACAACCAAATCTATGAAATTTACGCCATTGAGTTGACCACAGGCAAAATCACACCGTGGATTTCTGGTCCTGGTGGCGCCGTCAGACCGACCCCATCTCCTGATGGTAAAACGCTGGCATTTGTGCGCCGCATCCGCAACCAGTCCAGCTTGTTCCTTCAAGACCGTGAATCCGGCGAAATCAAACCCATTTACCAAGGGTTGGAACGTGACATGCAAGAAACATGGGCCATCCATGGCGTTTACCCCAGGTTTGCATGGACGCCGGATGGCGAAGACATTGTGTTCTGGGCCAAAGGCAAGATTCACCGTTTGAGTGTGGCGGATGGGGCTTTGAGCAACATTCCTTTCAGCATTGATGACCAACGTGAAATCAGACAAGCCGTGACGGTCAAGAATGAAGTTTCTCCTGAGTCATTCGATGCCAAAATGTTGCGTTGGTTGCAGCCTTCTCCCGATGGAAAGAAAGCCGTTTTCCAGTCCATGGGGCACATCTATTGGGTCAACCTGCCTTCAGGTGAACCCAAGCGCTTGACGCGTCAGAACGACCATTTTGAAATGTATCCCAAATGGTCAGCGGATGGCAAATCCATCGTTTACACCACTTGGCACGATGAAAAGCTGGGCTCAGTGCGGATCAGTAACCTGAGTGGCAGAAGCAAAACCATCAGCAAAAAGCCAGGCCATTACATCGATCCCAGTTTGTCACCCAATGGCAAGTACGTGACCTACAGTGCCACATCAGGTGGCTATTTGACTTCGCCTTTGTACAGTCATGAAACGGGGTTGTTTTTGGCTGAGGTGAAATCCGGTGAGACCACCCAATTGTCAGAATCAGGCCAATCACCTTTTTTCAATCAATCTTCCGACCGCGTGTATTTCACGGGGACTTCTCGTTCGGGTGAAGTGTTGACATCTCAGTTGCAATCAGTCGACTTGACTGGCAACGCGCACCAAAAACATTACCAAGGACCTTGGATCACAGGTTTCAGCCTGTCTCCAGATGAGCAATGGTTGGCTTTCATTCAAAATTTCCAAGTGTATGTCACGCCCTTTGTCAACAACGGCCAATACATCGCAACGGGCAGCAAAGCCAGCAACATGCCATTGAAAAAGTTTTCTGAATTCGCTGGCAGCTACCTGACATGGAACAAGAAGTCAGACCGTTTGTCGTGGGCGATGGGCCCAAAAATTTACAGCCAAGCCCTGTCGGGTCAATTTGAATTCATCGAAGGTGATTCGGCTGACGTGTCTGTGCAAGACATTAAGCTGACCGTTGAAACCGATGTGCCAACAGGTATAGTGGCTTTGAAAGGTGCGAAAATCATCACCATGGAAACCGACGGTGTTGACAACGTCATCATTGATGGTGGCACCGTTTTGGTTAAGGACAACCGGATTGTCGCAGTGGGCGCAGACATCGACATCCCCAGTGACGCCGAAGTGATCGATGTCAGCGGCAAGACCATCATCCCTGGTTTGGTGGATGTTCATTGGCATGGGCCATATGGCAACGGCCAAATCATCCCTCAAACCAACTGGAATGCATTGGCCTCTTTGGCTTTTGGTGTCACCACCACCCACAACCCATCGGCCGACACTGCTGCCGTGTTTTCAGCTTCAGAAATGCAGAAAGCAGGGCGCATCACCGCACCCAGAATTTACTCCACAGGCACCATCTTGTATGGGGCGACCCATTACTTCACCGCACCGGTCAATGGTTTAGAGGACGCCGTTGGGCATTTGGAGCGGATGAAGGCTGTGGGCGCTTTTTCAGTGAAATCTTACAACCAACCGCGTCGTGACCAAAGGCAACAAGTGCTGGAAGCCGCGCGCCAAACTGGATTGATGGTGGTGCCTGAAGGTGGTTCCCTGTTCATGCACAACATGACCATGATTGTCGATGGCCACACGGGCATTGAGCATTCCATTCCAGTCTCTCATGTTTATGATGATGTGAAGCAATTGTGGGCTGGCAGTCAGACCGCTTATGTGCCCACTTTGACCGTGGGTTACGGTGGCATTTGGGGTGAGCGATATTGGTATGACACCACTGAAGTGTGGAAGCATCCTTTGTTGACCCAATTTGTACCCGCTCATGTGCTTGAACCAGTTTCTGTGCGACGAACCAAAGCACCGCTTGAAGATTACAATCATTTCAACAACGCCCGTGTCGCCACTGAGTTACAAAACGAAGGTGTTGATGTGCTTTTAGGAGCCCATGGACAGCGTGAAGGCCTGGGTTCTCATTGGGAGCTGTGGATGTTCGCTCAGGGTGGCATGAGCCCTTGGAATGTGATCAAGGCAGGCACTTTGGATCCAGCCAAATACATCGGCATGGATCACGAACTCGGCTCCATCAAAGCGGGTAAGTTGGCTGACTTGGTGATCCTCAACGGTGATCCCATGGACAACATTCAGAACACGGATCAGGTCGAACAAGTGATGTTGAATGGTCGGCTGTATGAAGCCAACACCATGAACCAAGTGTACCCAGAGAAAAAAGAACGGACTGAATTCTACTTTGAGTGATTGAAAGCCTGATATAAAAAAGCCAGTCTGTTTTGACTGGCTTTTTTAATGGGTTAATTCAAGCGGTCATTGCTTTTTGATGGTGCCATCGGCTTGGGCGATCAAGGTGGTGTTGGCTCCGCGCAGGGCGAACAGGCCGTTGGTGACGACGCCGGGGATTTGGTTGATTTTTTGTTCCAAAGCGACAGGGTCGGTGATTTTGAGGTTGTGTACATCCAGGATGAGGTTGCCATTGTCGGTGACAAAACCTTCTCGATAGATGGGTTGGCCGCCCAAGGCCACCAATTTTCTGGCCACCATGCTGCGCGCCATTGGGATGGTCTCAACAGGTAGGGGGAATGCGCCCAACATGGGGACCATTTTGCTTTCATCAACGATACAAACATATTGTCGTGAAGCCTCGGCGATGATTTTCTCACGGGTCAAAGCGCCGCCACCGCCTTTGATTAAACGGTTGTGCGGGTCGCATTCATCGGCGCCGTCAATGTAAAGGGATAAAGTGCCCGCATCATTCAATTCGATCACTTCGAAACCCAGGTCCAGCAGTTGTGCAGTGGATGCTTCTGAACTCGATACACAGGCTTTGATGCGGTCCCTCACTTGAGGTAACAAGGCAATCAAGGCATTGACCGTAGAACCGGTGCCAACACCCAAAATCATGTTGTCGTCATTGATGTAGGACAGGGCCGCTTGAGCCACATGTTGTTTCATTAGGTCTTGGTTCATGGTGTGATGATTTGTGATTCGGTGACAATGGCGTGCAGTTTAACATCCCAGTCATCGACGGGCAATGAATCAACCTGTTGGCAGTCATGCGCCACACCAATCAGCAGGGTTTCGCTGTTGTGCTCAAAATACCGGTCATAAAAGCCGCCACCCATGCCCAGTCGATGGCCCAGTGCATCAAAACCGAGTAGGGGAAGGAAGCAAACATCCAGATGAGCCCTTTTCAAGCCATCAATGAAATCAGATTGCATCATGCCCAGTGGGTGTTTGTTGATTTCAAGGCCAGGGTTCCAAGCTTGGAATTGCATGCTTTGCTCATGGACGCTGGGTATGTACCCGTTGGGATGACGTGTCAATAATGCACGCAAATCGACTTCGTTGCCAAAAGGCAGGTAGATGCCGAAATGGTGTGGTTGACCCGATAAAAAGCGTGGTGATATGGCTTCTGTGATCAAGCGGCTGTTTTCGATCACTTGGTCAGGTGACAAAGATTGTCGGGCTTGGTTCAGGTGTTTTCTGAGGGATGATTTTGAAACCACAATAGGAAACTCAAAAAAGAAGAGATGTTAACCACTTGTGCCGTTGAGAGTCGGCGTCCTTGGTACCAGAGGTACAAGGCGGAAGCGCTTCGCTATCTAAGGCTTCTCACTGCAATGGTGAGCATGCACACTGATGATCGAAAGCCACTTCCTGTTGATATTGATTAGGGCCAAGGCATATGCAAACACACCTCGAACACAGCAGTTAACATCATTGCTGAAATTATACGCTTTGGCTCAGAGCCTGTTCAAGTTTGTCATTGAGTTTTTTGACCGATGACATGACCTCGGTGTCGAAGGTTTGGTTGGTTTGTTGGGCTTTGATCATTTCATGCGCGATGTTCATGGCCGCCATCAATGTGATCTTGTCGGTGCTCATGGTGCTGTTGCGGTTTTTGATGCCCTGCATGGTTTTGTCCAGGTGGTCAGCAGCGCTGAGCAATGAAGTTCGTTCTTCATCTTCGCAAGCGAACTGGTATTCTTTGTTGAGGATTCGGACAGTGATTTTGTGTTGGCTCATGCGCTTTGCTCTAAAGTTTTTAATCGGGAAATCATGGACTCCAAGCGGTTTTTGGCCTGATCATTTTTTTGTAACAGTTGCGATTTTTCTGAATTCAGTGTCAGCAGCTTTTCTTTAAGCAATGCATTCTCAGCTTGGCTTTTCTGATAAGCTTCAAGCAGTTGACCAACTGAAGCCTCTAATCGTTCAATGTCTTTCATGACAGTCTTATAAAATCCAGTTATCAGGCACATTCCTCAGTCAAAATAACTAAGGTATGCACCTTCAGAGCATTTCAGAGAATCTGTGTCAGTAAAACTGATGTGGCTCAGAGCCTCTGTTCGTTCAAGTCAATGTCATGATTCTGCAGTGAGTCCAAGGACAATGACCTCCAAATACTATAGGGTTTAATTAAATACAGGTCAATGATTAGATGAGGAAAATTGTCCAAGTTTATGAAAAATATCGAAAAAAGTTAAGTTTTTATAATGTGCCAGCCTGCACCTCCAGACCACACTTCTTTAAAATGACCTGATTTGTCTGGAATCATGGTGTCCAGTGCGTATAATTCGCGCTTTGATCACAGGACCGTTGCGATGATTCCCTATCAAGCCTTTTCTGAACATTTACAAAAGCTCAATGTGTTGGCTTCTCCCAGTGAATTGCAAGCCCATGCCACTGCCATGTTGTCGGTTCACCATGACATGGCTTATGAAACCTGGGCTGGGTGGGTTAACAATGAATATTGTGTAGAAGGTGCCACCAGTTCAGGATTGGATGTGGTGTTGATGGCGGTTTTTGATATGACCAAAGACCAGCTCAATAAGGATGATTTTTCCTTTGAGCTGTTGTTGCCCAACAGCGAACCCAGCATCAGTGGCCGATTGTCGGTTTTGGTGGATTGGGTGAACACCTATTTGTCTGCATTGGGCCTGGCAGGTTTTACCGGTAAAGAAGGTTTGACCAAAGACGCATTGGAATTCATTCAGGATTTGAATCAAATTGCGCGGGTTGAACAAGATGCCAACGACACCGAAGGTGAAGAGTTGGATTTGATGGAAATTGTCGAATACGTGCGAACAGGGGTGATGGTGGTTCATGGTGAATTGAATCAATTTCAACCGGCGGATGACACACTGAATTGATGATCGGTACTTCCTTTGATAATGAACACGTTTTAAAGGTAAGTTTTTTGATAAATCGCTTGCATCCAAAGGCGGAATTAAGTACCATTCCCGCTCTTTGTAAATGGCGGTGCCTTGAAAGCAGAATTTTGGGGCCAAAAACCACACAGAAAATAACAGAATTAATATGAAAACGTTTAGCGCAAAAGCAGAAGAAATCAACCGCGAATGGTTTTTGATTGATGCAGAAGGAAAGACTTTGGGTCGCATGGCAACTGAAATTGCCAGAAGACTGCGAGGCAAGCACAAACCAGAATTTACTCCACACGTGGACACCGGTGATTACATCGTGGTTGTTAACGCCGAAAAAATTGCGGTTACTGGCAACAAATTGAATGACAAAATGTACCACCACCACACAGGTTACGTGGGCAATTTGAAATCAATTGCATTGAAGGATTTGTTGGCCAAACACCCTGAGCGCGTCATCGAAAAAGCGGTCAAAGGCATGTTGCCGAAAAACAGTTTGGGTCGCCAAATGTACCGCAAATTGAAAGTATATGCAGGTCCTGAGCATCCACATGCTGCTCAAGAGCCAAAAGATTTAGAGATTTAAAGGTTTATTATGGCAAATCAACAATATTACGGAACAGGCAGAAGAAAGTCTTCATCAGCACGTGTATTTGTCACGCCAGGTTCTGGCAACATTGTGATCAATGACAAAGACATCAGTGACTATTTTGGTCGTGAAACCGCCCGCATGGTGGTTCGTCAACCCCTGGAAAAATTGGGTTTGACTGATCAGTTCGACGTTAAATGCACAGTGATTGGTGGTGGTACCACTGGTCAGGCTGGTGCCATTCGCTTGGGCCTGTCTCGCGCGTTGTTGGAGTCAGATGAAACATTGCGTTCACAGTTGAAAGAATACAAATTCTTGACACGTGATGCGAGAAAAGTGGAAAGAAAGAAAGTCGGTCTGCGCAAAGCCCGTCGTTCTGTACAGTTCTCGAAGCGTTAATTCGAATCGAAACTATTCCAAAAGGCCGGCATGTTCCGGCCTTTTTTGTTTATGTGAAATCTTGGCATGGTTCTGAGTCTTTATTAACATGATTCACGCATTGTGCCAAGGTCTCAAAATTGAGGTACTTATGAAAAAAATTTATACAACTGGCTTGTTGGCATTGTTGGCGAGCACACCTTTGTTGGCAGAAGATGAATCTAAGGTTTGGTCAGGTAAAGGCCAATTGGGCTTTTCGATGGCTTCAGGTAACACCGAGTCTGAAAACTTGAACGGCTCCCTTACATTGAAAAGAGAAACGGAAAAATGGGTCAGTGAATGGGAACTCCAAGCCCATTATGCTTCAGACGATGAAGAAGTGACGGCTGATCGATACACATTCCGCGGTAAAACCGGTTATAAATGGGATGATCGCAACCACTTTTTCTATTCAAGCCGCTATGAAAACGACAACTTTTCTGGTTACGACTACACCATCAGCTCATCTTTGGGTTGGGGGCATAAGTTCTTTGATGACGAAAAAAGCAAGTTGTTGACTGAATTGGCCATTGGTTACAAAACCCAGGCCATTGATGTGGATCGAACCGAAGAAAATGGTGGTGTACTGGTCGGTAAAATGGATTACATGCGCCAATTGACTGAAACCACAAAATTTGAAGATGTTTTGTTGATAGAAGCTGGCGATGACAACACATTCATTCAAAATGATGCGGGCTTTGCCTTTAAGGTCAATGGCCGCATGTCGGTCAAATTGAACTACCAATACCGACACAACACCGATCCACCAGCAGGCAAAGAATCCACGGACGAATTGGTTTCAGCCAATTTGGTTTACGATTTCTGATCAAGAGTCCCATTAAAAAAAACCCGCCAAAGTGCGGGTTTTTTTATGCTCATCAAAATGTCAAAGCAGGTTATTTCAATGTCACTTTAGCGAATTTGCGTTTGCCCACTTGAAACACGGCTTCGGTGCCTGCTTTGAATATGTGTTTGGGGTCGCTGATCTTGTCACCATCGACTTTGACGGCACCTTGTTTGGCCATGCGCATGGCGTCCGAGGTGCTGGGACACAGGCCCGCGTTTTTCAGCACATGAGCCAAGCCCATTTCACCACCTTCGGTGTCTAAGGTCACTTCATCGATGTCATCTGGAATGGCGCCTTTTTGAAATTGTGCTTTGAAACCCGCCAATGCCTCATCGGCTGCGGCTTTGTTGTGGAAGCGTTCGATGATTTCCAAAGCCAGTTCGAATTTCACATCGCGTGGATTCTTGCCGGCCTCAACATCGGCTTTGAGCTGAGCCAAAGTGTCATTGGACTTGAAACTCAACAAGTCAAAATAGCGCCACATCAAGTCGTCTGAAATCGACATGATCTTACCAAACATGTCTTTGGCTGGTTCGTCGATGCCGATGTAATTGCCCAACGACTTGGACATCTTCTGCACGCCATCCAATCCCTCCAGTAAAGGCATGGTGATGACGATTTGAGGGTCTTGACCTGCCTGTGATTGCAAGTGGCGGCCCATCAATAAATTGAATTTCTGATCGGTGCCGCCCAATTCCACATCGGCTTTCAGTGCGACCGAATCATACCCTTGAACCAAGGGATACATGAATTCATGGATGGCGATGGGTTGACCTGATTTGTAACGTTTATCAAAGTCATCACGTTCCAGCATGCGTGCCACGGTGTATTGGGCCGACAGTTGAATCATGTCAGCGGCATTCATTTGACCGAACCAGTTCGAATTGAATTCTATGATGGTCTTGTCCTTGTCCAATACCTTGTAAATCTGATCTTGATACGTCTTGGCGTTGTCCAATACCTGTTCCCGTGTCAGTGGTTTGCGTGTGACGTTTTTTCCAGTGGGGTCACCAATCATGCCGGTGAAGTCGCCAATCAAGAAAATCACTTCATGACCCAAATCCTGGAACTGTCGCATTTTGTTGATCAGCACCGTGTGACCGACATGCAAGTCGGGTGCTGTGGGATCGAAACCTGCCTTAATTCGCAGTTTTTTGCCAGATTTGAGTTTCTTCTCCAGCTCTTCTAATTTGATGACCTCATCTGTGCCTCGACAGATCAGATCCAATGCATCTTGTACCGACATGGGGTTAAAATCGTTAAAAAGGGGTTAATTTTACTGATTTTCAATAAAATTTAGAACCTCAAAGGCTTCAAGACCAAAAAAAATCATCTATAATCGTGAGCAATTAACGAAATGAGAAGCCGTTATTAAATCCCATGCCATAAGAAAAGGTGCGTCTGAAAAACGAACTTTTAAAAAGTCGTTGCGCATCAACCCACAAGTCCTGCACCGCATCAAAAAGCAACCCAAAGGCTGGGGCGTCATCGCCGCTGCTGTTTTTGTTGTGGTGGCCATCACCGACATGGTCTCGGTCAATGCCGAAACCCATGTGCCAGAAGCCAATGTTTCTGCCAGCATCCACTTGCCTGATTTGCCCTTGGCGAGTTTTGCTGAAGAAGGCATTATAGGAACAACGCAAACCAAAACCATTGAACATGTAGTCAAAAAAGGCCAGACCTTGTCAGGAATTTTCACTGAC
>JAUHZH010000061.1 GCA_030426065.1 Gammaproteobacteria bacterium | reverse complement strand
GGGCCCACCCCTGGGTCAAGCGCAATGAATTCATCAGGTTGTTTGATCGAAGCAAAGGTCAAATGAGCCAAGATTTGGTGCATGAGTCAATCCAGTTGGTGGAAAAAAAGAAACGTTTGAATGCACCTTTCAAACATTATGGTGAGCGCTCGATCCAAATCAAATTAGACAAGATCAATCGCTATTCGGCATTGGCAGCTCAGCAAAAATACGACCGAGGCCAGCGTTGTTCTGCCATCCGCTTACTGTTGTACCCGCCTTTTTACTTTCTCCGACAATACCTGGTCAAAAGGCAGATTTTCAATGGCCTGGCAGGCGTCATCAATGCCAGCTTGAACAGTTATTACGCTTATTTGAAATACGCCAAGTTGTACGAACTGCAAAAAAACAATGACTGATGTATGGGTGTATTTAGCGAAATTGTTTTGTCGCCTGCCTTTGTCATGGCAGATGTGCTTTGGGCGGGGTTTGGGTTGGTTGTTCTGGATCCTGCCAAACAGCCGAAAAAAGGTGGTCAGAACCAACATCAAAGCCTGTTTCGCTCACATGGCAACCGATCAGCAAGATCAATTGGTTCGTGATAACCTGATTGCCACAGGGCAAGGGGTGGTTGAAATGATGGCGGCTTTGTGGTCGAGTGATCGAGGCTTGGAAAGGCGTTTCAGTTTCTCTGGCCTTGAACATTTACTGCCCGTATTGGAGCAAGGTCAAGGTGTCTTGCTGTTGTCATGCCACACCACTTCTATTGAATGGGGCATCAAAGGCTTGAATGCCCATTTGAGGTCACAGGGCTTGCCCGTGGGTCACATGCTGGCCAGAGAACACAACAACAAAAAGCTGGAAGCCCATTACCAAAAAGCAAGGCTCCAGTTTGTTGAAAAAGTCATCGACAAAAAAGACATCCGGTCTTTGTTAAAGTCCGTCAAGAAGGGGCATGGTGTGTATTACGCTCCCGATCAGCACTTTTCATACAATCATGAAATGATTGAGTTCTTTGGTGTTCCGGCTGCGACAACGCTTGGGCCAGCCAAAATCACGGAGTCAAAAGGAATTGCTGCCATTCCATGGTTTTGTTTTCGTCAAGGGAAAGGGCATTGGCACATAGAAGTGTGTCCTCCGATTCCAGCGATGGGTACTGAACAACACGTTTTGGCACTTCAACAGATGAACCAATTGTTTGAAGAAAAAATCAAACAACATCCTGCCCAGTACCTTTGGGCACACCGCCGATTCAAGCACACCAAATTGGACGGCAAGCCCTTTTATGAAAAGTGACAAAATTTGTCATTTGACCAGTGTGCAAGCTGGGTCGTGAACAAATGGGGGCGTGCTGAATCCATTTGGGCGTAAAATAAGGGTCTTTGGACAAATAAGGGTTGAAAAACGTGATGTTTATCACATTACGTTCATCTTAAAAAAAGCGCCACTCATGACTGATTTAAAGGATTCGGTTTGAGCTGAATAGCATTGTGTTATATGCTGGAAGCATAATAACGAACTGTAAACACAATGACTAAAATCACAGCCATCGCATTGTTGTGCATCTCCTTGGCCGCCCACGCCATTCCAGTGACGCCTGTCATCACTGGCAACCAAGCCAATTTCACCGTGTCATTGCCTGGTGGCTATGAAGTGGACTATGAATTGACATTCCAATCTGTCATCGGCTTGTCTGTAGGGAGCTTGAACATCACTGCGGAAGTGATTAATGTCAATGACCCTTTAATCACCAATCGGTTGCCTTCTGCTTTGTACAACACCATTCCTGGGGATTTGCCAGTCATGGTCACCATCGAACCACCCGCGCTCAGCGGGTTGAGCTTTGTTGGAACGGTGCAAGTTGACATCCACACCCACAACCTGCCATACACGCGCCGAACGCCTTTGCGTTTATTCAAGGCGCAAGTGGGCGGACTGTTCCATGACATCACTGACACCGTGTCTCCCGGCAGTTACCGAGCCAGGGGCACCACCGGCAGATTCAGTCAATTCATGGTGGTTCGCGACATGCGACCAAAAGCATCCATCATCACCAGTAAGATGAATCGATTGAAAACCAGTTTGTTGGCTTGGGAAAACAGCATTGACGTGACGTTGTATGGTGAATTGACCAACAAAGTGAATCAGGCAGAAGCCGCCATCTTGGTGAGTGACTACGCCACAGCCGATACCGCTTTAACGCAATTGCTGGCTGAGATAGATGCCGCAAACTTAGCAGACATACCCAAAGTTTGGGCTGCTGGCGTGTTGCTTGATAACGTGGCAGGTGAATTGTATGCCATGGCCAAAACCCTGCGTTTTACTTTGCGGTTGTGATGAGGTACGCATGCTGGCGATTTTAACCATATGTTTTGATGACTCTCCTGCTCACCGGATTCAGTTGAATTCCGGAGATGTGGTCACTGTCGGACGTTCACCAGCCTGTGAAGTGGTGATTGATCACCCCAGTGTATCAGGCCAACATGCGCAATTGGTTTACCGAGACGGTGCGTGTCAAGTAATTGATTTGGACAGCAGCAACGGCAGTCAGTTGAATGGCATGCCTTTGTTGGATGAGCAGTTTTCGCAAGATGCATTGATTACATTCGGTGGGGTTGAGTGTTTGGTCGAATTCAGAGACCAGGATCAGGTGTTGGCTGCATTGGCACACAATGAATGGCGCAGGAAGCAAGTTGAAAAACCCCAACAATTTTTGTCACTCAAAGACATCTTGTCAAAACGACTGACCGATTTGATTGCCATTTTAGGCATGCACCGTGGCATGATTTTGCTGGGCGCAGACCCTGATCATTTGGTGGTGGCGGTGTCTGTAAACATGAATGCAGAAGATTTTAACATCAACCATTTTGAAGGCAGCTACACTGCCATTCAATCATCTTTAGAACACCGACAACCGGTGTTTGCCATGGATGTCAGTAAGAATGCCATGTTGCACCAAAAAGGCACGGTGTATCAAAAAAACATCGCTTCACTGGTGTCGACCCCGTTTATCAGCGACCATGATCAAGTGTTTGGCTTGATTTACATCGACAGCAAAGAAGCTTCCAAGGTTTTGACCACATTCGATTTGGAATTGATTGAAACCATGGCAGCGCAGATTCAAATGAACATCCGTGCTTTGAACATTGAAACCAAAGTCAATGATTTGATTGCAGCCCTTGAGGACTTGACTGAAATGAATGATAATTCAATAGACCATTTATCTCAGCTGATGCAACTCGAAGGTGAACAAAGCAAACGAATCCATTGAAAAAACCCAAAAAATAGGACCTGCCGCCAAGCCTTTTAACACAGGTGACGTGTTGTTGGGACGCTTTGAGATTGTGTCCTGTGCAGGAGAGGGTGGATTCGGTGTGGTTTACCAAGCCAAAGACTTACAACTCGGTGCAACGGTTGCCATCAAGGCCATGCACCCTTCATTTTCAAACAACAGCGATGCCGTCCAATCCCTGAAAAATGAAATCCTGCTGCTCAGACAGCTGACCCATCCCAACATCCTCAAAGTTTATGAATACTATGAAATGGATGACCGCCATTTCATCACCATGGAATGGGTTGATGGTGCTTCTTTAGAAGCATTGATTCAAGAAGGCCAGTTGGAGCCACTTCAAATTGACGACATCATCAAGCAGTGTTTGATTGCACTCACATACACGGCATCACAAGGTGTGTGTCACAAGGATTTGAAGCCAGAAAACATCATGGTGTTGCCCGATGGGCAAATCCGGCTCTTTGACTTCGGCATTGCAGGCACATTGAATCAGGCACAAACCGGTTTTTTTGCCGGCTCACCAGTTTATTGTGCCCCTGAATACTTGTCGCATCAAGAAGTCAATGCCAGCACCGACTTTTACTCGTTGGGTGTGCTTATCTATCGCCTGTGTTGTGTGGATGCGCCTTTTGAAGCAACCTCACTTGAAGCCTTGGTTTCTGAAAAGCAGCAACTGCCAAAATTCAACCCCACCCATGGCTCATTGAACAAATACCATGGTGTGGTGAATCAGTTGTTGTCACCCATCCCTTCGGCCAGGCCAGTGCACCAGGCCAACTTGTTGGCTGCCATTGAGACTGAAGGGGGCAGTGGGTGGTGGATGAAAGCATGGGTGTTTGCGTCTATGATTCTTTTGGTGGCAGGTTTGTATTGGTATAAAAGCAGCAACCAAGTGGTGGATGCCAACCCATCATCTTTGGTGGTTTTGCCTTTCCATGACACCCATTCAGCGGATCAAAAAATCCACTGGCTGGCCCAGAGTGGCCAAGTCATTTTGTCTCAGGAGTTGTCAGACAACCCCGTATTGCGTGTGGTTTCGCCTTCAGAGTTGGCTGCGGCCATGAAAGCCATTGGTGGTGAATCACCATACAGTGACAGGCAAATCGCAAGTTTGGGCCAATTGTTGAATGCCGAACACTTTGTTCAAGTCACGCTGCGGCCCATGGGGCCAACCGCGTCGTTGATTGAAGTGGAGCAAAAAGATTTGGTTGGTTTGCAAGTGATCACCAAACTCCAACAATTTGAAGTGTCTCATGGTCAAGACGTGGGTGCCACTTTGGAAAAAATAGCCCTTGAAATTGCTGGCGGTTTCGAAGGCACGGTCAGTAACAGGCCATCCATTCATTTCTCGCCGGAGCAACTGCGCTTGTTGGCAAACATCAATCAAAGCAGTGAATTGAGTGAAAAAATCACACATTGGCAGGCGTTGTTGGCTGCCGTCCCGGAATATCAGATGGGTTGGCTCAAATTGGGCGCGTTGGCACAATCAAACAACAACGATGATTTGGCGCAGCAAGCCTACACCCGTGTGTTGTCATTGACTGAGCCAAAAGACCCCATTTACCAATTAAGCCGTGCCCGTTTACATGTTTTGATGGGGCAAGCAGGAGAAGCCGAAGCCTTTTATCAAAAACTGATCAGTGAAGGGAGTCGCGATGCGGTGTTGTTATTGGAAGCGGCCAATTACTTCATCAACATGGACTTGCTGGCTCAGGCCGAGTCTGCTTTACAGGCCGTGGTCAGTGTCAATGACAAGCACCCGAGGGCTTGGTTTGAATTGGCAAAAGTGGCGATTTGGCAAGGTGAAATCAACCGCGCCATAGAAGAATACCTCACCCGTGCACTGGTCACAGCCAACCACCTCAAAGACACCCAGGCCAAAGGCGATGTGCTGAATGCTTTTGGTGTGGCATACCAAAGATTGGGCGACAACCAACAAGCCATCGATTACTACCAGCAAGCATTGACCATCCGTCAACAAATGGGCAATGAAGCGCAAGTGGCGACCACCATGTCCAACCTGTCGGCGGTGTTGGCCATCACTGGCCGACACCAGGAAGCACAAGACAATCTGACCCAAGCATTGCAGCTTTATCGAAAAATCAATGATGAATTGAATGAATCCATTGTTTTGAATGAAATGGGTATTTTGCTGGAAGAACAGGGCCAGTACCAACAAGCCAAAGACCACTACCAAGAAGCCTTAGACATCCGCATGCGCTTGGATGAGAAGTGGTTGAAGGCTGAAAGCATGAACAACCTGGGTTTCATGTATTTCCTCGAGGGTGAGCACAACCACGCAACCATATATTGGCAACAAGCCATGCAAATTTACCAAGAGGTGGGTGATGAAGTGGGCGAGGTACAAATCATGCAAAATCAAGGCCAGTTGGCTTTGCGCTCCGGCAAGATCAATGAAGCCACCAAACTGTTCAATGACAGTTTGGCATTGGCACAGCGATTGGGTTTGTTAACTGAATCATTGGTGGCTCAAGCCAATTTGGCCAAATCACAGTGGCAGCAAGGAAGCCAAATCCAAGCGGTTGCAGATGTGAGTCAAGTCTATCAAGAAATGAAAGCGGCCAATGACGTCAGGGGTATGGTGGAATTCGGATTGCTTTTGGCTGAATGGCAATTGTATTTGTTGGATGAAGTTTCGGTATTGAAGTTACTGGAAGACTTGAAGCCCTATCGCGGCAACATGAATCCCATGCAAAACACGTGGTTTAATGTGTTGCTGTTCCATGCGATGCAATCGGGAGATGAGGCCGAGTTGTTTCAATCCATGACCAGCCAAAACTTCAGTGATCATGACCAAGCCTATTTGTTGCTCAAGATGTGGGTGTTGTCTGATTGGGGTGATGTGTCGGTACGCGAAAAAGTTCATTTGGCGCTTCAGGATGTGAACCTGAAACCATACCCGATGTTACACATGTTGTATGCTGAGGTGAGCGCTTATGTTTGGATCAGTCAATCCAATCAAGCAGAACTGGCATCACCAACCCGGATCTTGGCGGATGGCTTGGTCCAATTTCCCAATCATTGGCGACGATTTTTCATCCTGTTGATCATTGATGGAACCGCACATGCTTCAGGTGCATGGACTTGGCAAGGGTTGTCTGAAGTTGAAGAGGCTTTGATTCATTTGCAAAAGCCAGTGGCCGAGGATCAACGCCTGAAGTTCTTGGAAAAAAGGGTGCCGCCAGAGGATCAGCCATGAAAGACAAACAATTAATCAACGAGGTCAACCACATCAATCAAATGCAAGCCCAATTGATTGAAGACATGGCGAACAATCAAAAGCAAATGCAAAAAATAGCCAGGCGTGCTTGGGAAGTTCAGGAGAAAGAAAGGAAAAGCATCGCACTGGAATTACATGACAGTGTCGGCCAATTATTGACTGCTGCGATCAATCAATTGGTCAATGCGCAACAACAAGACCAGTCAGTTGACCAAGAAGGGCTGTTGGAGTTGTTGAAAACGGCATTGAGTGAAACCAGGGAAATGTGTCGATTGATGCGTCCCAGGATATTGGATGATTTGGGTTTGTTGGCAGCGCTCAACTGGTTGGTCCGCACAATGTCGGACAAAGATGACATCACCATTGATTTCAACCACCACATCAGCCAACCGCTCAGCCCAGAAATAGAAAGCTTGTTTTTTCGTGTGGTACAAGAGTCATTGACCAACGTCATCAAACATGCGCAAGCCAGTCATGCCGAAGTGATGTTGATGACTCAGCCCACTTTGGCTGTGGTGAAAATCACTGACAACGGCATCGGGTTGCCTGAAGAGCTTGGTGACGGTTTTGGCTTGTCTTCCATGCAAGACCGTGTTTTTGCATACGGCGGTAAACTGAAAATCAGTTCGGGTGATGATGGGGGAACCCAAATTTGGGTAACTTTGGATCTGGTGGAGCAAGACCAATGATTGATGTTTTTATTGTTGATGATCACGACATTGTCAGGCAAGGCATGGTGAGTATATTGCAGTCGGTTCCTGGTTGTCACTTGGTTGGTCAAGCTGCAAGTGGGGTCGAAGCACTTAAAATGATCACCCGTTTGAAACCCCATGTGGTGATCACCGATTTGTCGATGCCAGACATGAATGGACTGGAATTGATCAGGCAGGTGAAATCTAAATTGCCGCAGTGTCGCCTGCTGGTTTTGACCATGCATGATGAGGAAGAGTATGTTCACAGTGTGGTTCAAGCCGGTGCCATGGGGTTCCTCTTGAAAGACAATGCCAGTGATGAATTGGTGGATGCATTGGATGCCATCTCCAAAGGGCACAGCTATTTTGGCCAACATGCACAAGCGGTGATCAACAACCCTTTCAAACCCATGCCAACAGCGGCCCAAGACCCACTGGCGGGGTTGACCAACCGGGAGCGCCAAGTTTTTCACTTGATCATTGAAGGAAAATCCACCAAACAAGTGGCCGAGCTGTTATCAATCAGTACCAAAACTGTAGAAAACCATCGAGGCAAAGTGCTCGATAAGTTCAACGTGTCCAACACCGTTGAATTGGTTCGTTTGGCTGCCAAACACCATTTGATCACCTGACACCACTCTATACAGTCATAACAGTCACTTGATTTGTGTCTGAGTGGGCTGTTTTTCTTTAAACTAATACCAAAATAGGGGATTTCCCTGATGGGTTGCGTGCGCCGAAATTTTTATTATGGGCAGACAATAATTATTTTGGAGCAATGAAATGAACCTATTTAAACGAAACCTTTTGTTGACATCGATGGCAGCCACAGCTGCTTTCGGCTGGACTCATGAGGCGGCTGCCAAGTCACTTGATCACCAATTGACCGATGTTTTGGCAACCGCCAATGTATTGGACACTTTTGAAGTGATTGTCACTTTTTATGGTGATGAGCAAGCCAATTTACATCAATTGAATTTGATGCGCTCTCATGGCATTCTGGCCGGTGCGATGTTGCAAAATGCCCCCATTGTGGCCGCTGTGGCCACCAAGAGTCAAATTGAGTCGCTGTACCAAGAAGACGATGTGCGTTCCATTTGGCTGAATTCGCCCATGACACTGGACAACGCCGGTTCCACAGCCATTACCGGTGTGGATCAATTGCGCAATGATCCTGACTTCAGGATCAATGGCATTCCGTATTCAGGTCGTGGCATTGGCGTTGTGGTCAATGACTCAGGCATCGATGGCACGCACAATGACCTTAAATTTCCAGAGCACACAGTACAGAATGTTTTGGCACAGACCAATTTGCAGTCTTTCTCTTCAATGGCACCCATCACATACACTGAAAACGTGCCCAACACCGATATTGCAGGTGGTCATGGATCACATGTGGCTGGGATTGTTGGTGGCAGTGGCGCCATGTCGAACGGTAAATATGAAGGTGTGGCACCGGGTGCTGACCTGATTGGCTACGGTTCAGGTGCGGCCTTGTTTGTCCTCGACACCATCGGTGGTTTTGACTACGCTTTAACCCACCAATATGAATACAACATCCGTGTGATCTCAAATTCATTTGGAAACACCGGCGATGTTGGCACGGATTTCAACCCAGATGACCCCACCAATGTTTTGACCAAAATGTTGACTGACCGAGGTGTGGTGGTTGTTTTTTCCGCGGGTAATTCCGGTAACGGTGAAAGCACCATCACAGGCAACTTCAAAAAAGCACCTTGGGTCATCACTGTGGCTGCGGGTGATAAAAGTGGTCATTTGGCTGACTTTTCTTCTCGCGGTGTCAAAGGCAAAGGCGGTACGGTTGAAGTGGACGGAGAAACCTATG
>JAUHZH010000060.1 GCA_030426065.1 Gammaproteobacteria bacterium | reverse complement strand
GCACCCGCCAAACCCACAATCAACCATGATGAGCCCACCACCAAAAAGCCACTTCGAATTTTCAATTCGGCATGGACATTTCGAAAAGTAAAGAACAAAGTGCCACCAATCAGTGCCAGCAACAAAAAGCCTTCGATGAAAGGCAGGATGTCGCCGTCTTGGTAAATCATTCCCACCACCGCAGGCGGAATCATCATGCCGCTGGAAACCAGCAACAACAAGCCGATGATTTTGGCGATCAGTCTCGGATTCATGTCACAAAAATGAAGCGTCCACCTCGAACAATCGTTTGAGGTCGTTGATGTTGCGTTTGTCGGTGACAAACATGATCAGGTGGTCCATGTGTTCGATCACCACGTCGCGGTGCGCCATGATGACTTTGTTGTTCCTCACGATGCCACCAATGGTGGTGCCGGGCGGTAAATTGATGTTACTGATCACCCGACCCACGACTTTGGATGAATGGGCATCGCCTTTGACTTCGACTTCGATGGCTTCTGCCGCGCCTTGGCGCAAAGAATGAACCCGAGCCGTGTAATCGCCCCGAACATGGGCCAATATGCCGCCCATGGTGATGTGTTGTGGAGAAACGGCTATGTCGATGGTCTCTTTGTCAATCAGTTGGGCGTAGCTTTGTCGGTTGATCAATGTCATGACTTTTTTGGCCCCTTTTTTCTTGGCCAAAAGGGCCGCCAACAAATTGGCTTGATCGTCGTTGGTGAGGGCGCAGAAAATGTCAGCCTGGTGGATGTTTTCTTCGACCAAAATGTCTTCGGATGTGCAATCGCCGCGAATCACCAATGCCTTGGTCAATTCTTCGGCGATGAATCGGCTGCGTTGTTTGTTGTATTCAATGATTTTAACGGAGTGGTCTTTTTCTAATGCTTTGGCGAGGTTGAAGCCAATGTTGCCGCCGCCTGCTATGATGATTTTGTGGGCTGGCTTTTGACCTTTGTACCATGCCTCCATGATCTTTTTGATGTGCTTTTTGGCCGCCAGGACGAACACCAAATCACCTGCCTTGAGCACCGTTTCTCCTTCGGGGAACAGGGCCTGGTCATCGCGAAAAATGGCCGCCACACGGGCACCCACCTGCTCAGGCAAAACGTGGTGAAATTCTCGCAATTGCTGACCATCGAGTGGTCCTCCTGCCGCCACTTCGGTGGTGACCAATTGTGCTTTACCACCGGCAAAATCCATCACTTGGAGCGCTCCGGCGTATTCAATCATGCCATAAATGTGACGCGTCACCATTTGTTCTGGAGAAATGTGAAAGTCAATGGGCACATGCTCATGCTCAAACATTTCTGGGTGTGAGGCATATTCAGCTTCACGAATGCGGGCGATTTTCGTTGGTGTGTGAAACAAAGAATAGCAAACCTGACAGGCCACCATGTTCACCTCATCGGAGTTGGTCAAAGCCACCACCATGTCGGCATCGTTGGCACCGGCGCGGATCAGGACCGAAGGGTGAGACGCATAACCATGCACCGTGCGGATGTCCAGCTGATTTTGCATTTCATTCAGCTTTTCGATGTCGGTGTCAACCACGGTCACATCGTTGTTTTCTTTCGAAAGGTGAGCGGCAATGGATGCACCCACTTGACCGGCGCCGAGGATGATGATTTTCATGCTTTATCTGCCGCTTTAGACAAGGATTTGGCATTGATGCCCAATGCCCTGAGTTTGCGATACAAATGGGTCCTTTCCAAACCCACCACTTTGGCCAATTCGCCGACTTTGCCTTCAACCTGGTTCAAATGGTGCAATAAATAATCCCTTTCAAAAGCTTCTCTGGCCTCACGCAAATCCAGGCCATACCATTCTGGAGTCGATTGCGACTGTTTGGGTTGGTCGACTGTCGCCAGCAACGATTCCACTTCATTGACACCAATGTCGCCTTCATTGCCAAGTAATTGCAGTTGCCTGACCAGGTTTTTTAATTCCCTGATGTTACCTGGCCAAGCATAATTCCTCAGGAAGTTTTGGCCCGCAAAAGACATTTTACGGTAGGGTGTTTGCTCGTTATCAGGCAGGAAATTGACATAAAAATTGATCAATTCGGGCACATCCTCAGCACGTTCGGACAAACTGGGTAATGCCAAACTGACTTCACCAATCAAATCATACAGTTCCCTTTGAAAATCACCTTGCGTTAACAGCCACTTGAGGTCCTGTTCGGCGGTGGCAATGATGGCCAGTTGTTGTGACTGCCAAGCTTTGATGGAGGCAGCCAATGTGCTTTGTTGCTGGGGGGTTAAGCAATCCACATTGGCGATGATGATGGACTTCAATCCAGATTGGCCTTGGATATTCTGCCACAGCGAGTTCAAGGTGTTTTGAAGGGCGTCTTCTGGCCAGCTCAATGCGTCTGTGATGACCGCTGCTTGGGTTTGGTCATTTCGGGATTGATGTAAATACTTGGCAACATTGAGTTTGCCTGTGCCGCTGTCACCCACCAGCAAGACGTTGCTTGTGGTTTGGATGATGCGGTCCAATTGCTGCCGCAATTGGCGCGTCGAATCGGAACTGCCAATGGGCTCAAAAACATGCCAGTTGGTGGCCACAGCCACTTGGTTGTCGTTGTTGTGTTGGGTCAGGGTTTGCTCTATGGTTTGCAGCAACTTCGCCAGTGAAATGGGCTTTTCAACGAAATCTTTGGCGCCGATTTTGGTGGCCTCAATGGCGGTTTCAATGGTGCCATGCCCTGACATCATGACCACGGGAAATTGTAAGGTGCCAGCATCACGCCAACTTTTCAACAGTGATATGCCATCGATGTCCGGCATCCAAATATCGAGCAAAACCAAATCAGGTTTTTGTTGCCCCAATTGTTGACGGGCGGTGTCGCCGTTTTCTGCCGTGCTGACACTGTAACCTTCGTCGGCCAAAATGTCCGAAATCAGATCCCTGATGTCAGGTTCGTCATCAATGATCAATATGTGTGGTTTACTCATGTCGTTATTTTACAAAGCGAGTTAACAAAAAACCACCCACAAAGCCAACGATGTGACTCAGCCAAGCAACATTGAAGGCTGGCGTTGGCATGAATTGCAAAAGCACTTGGATGCCCAGCCAAATGGCCACAACAGCCGTCAATGGCAGGCTGGTTTTTTGAAAGTAAAGCCCGATGGGTATGATGAAGCTGATGTTCCGGTTGGGAAACAACACCAACCATGAGCCAATCAAACCCGAAACGGCGCCGCTGGCACCCAAAAGAAAGCTGCTGCTGTCTTGCATGGTGGCAATGGCAACCAAATGGCCCAAAATCCCTGAGCCAAAATAAACCAAGGCCAGCTTCTGCCAACCCAAAACCCGTTCAATTGAAAAAGACAATAAGACAAAAACCGAGCAGTTGACCAGCCAATGAGACCAGTTGCCATGCAGAAACAAAGAGGTAAACAACCGCGTTAACAGCATCAGGTTGTCAAGTAAGTTTTGGTAAAATGACCGGGTTTGTATGGCCCATTGTTGGTAAACTTCTTGGCTGTTTTCCTGCCACGAAGACCACACCATCACCCACAGCAGTGACAATCCAATGAGGCAGGAGAGAACCGGAAAGAATTTGCGTTGGCGATTGGAAAAATTAATCACTTGGGCAGCAAAAACACCGTTTCGCCTGATTCAATGACCACCCCTTCAGGCACAATGTCTTTGATTGTGGCCACGCCTTCGATGTCGTCTCCAATGTTGAACCTTTGGCCGTTCAGTATGACCATGCGATTGGCAGGAGTGGGGTCATACATGTGGATGTTCATCTTCAATGTGGGCATGTTTTTACGCACCGCAAAAGGCAGTTGATGAAGCAACAGGTAGGATTGTTGTGTCACGGCACGGGGCTTGGTGGGCTTGGGCGTTGCTTTTTGTGACTGTTCTGCTGGTTTGGATGGTTCAGCTGAACCCGACTCCAAGGTCAAACTGGGTGTTTGTTTTGGTTCCGCTTCCGCAGACGGCTCTTGGGTTAAAGTCAACGTTTCTGCTGGTTTGGATTCGATGGGTGCTTGGGCGACTTCTTTTTTCTCGGCCACCTGTTGTTTGATCAGGCCTGGTTTCGGGGGTTGTAATCCTGGGCTGGGCTGGGGTTTGGCAACGGTCTTTGGGTCAACAGCAGAATCAGGTTGTTTTTTAACCACATCTTGGGTCTGATTGGTGTCTGTTTCGGTTGCTGAGTTTGAAGTTGATACCCAGGATTGGAATTGGTGATACACCGGATCCATCCAGCCTTGCTGGTGCGCCCACAACCCGCCAGCAACCGCAAGCAATGCGATTACCAGTGAGTAAAATCCTTTTCTCGATCGTGGTTGTTTTTCCGTGTCACTGAATCGGATGTTGTTGACAGTGTTCGATTCGCCGTTGGGGCGGTTTTGGTCCGATTTTTTCAGTGCGTCTAAAATTGAAGACATTTATTTTTCCATTTTTGGGTTCAATCGAGGCCCTTCATAAGCTTGAAGTGACAAGGCCATTTGTGTTTCTTGACCGACAATGCCATCGGCCAACAGGCCGTTTTTCTGTTGGAATTGTGTGACCCAAGCAGTCACATCATCGATTGGTTTGTTGTCGATGACTTGGGCCATGGTGGTCACCCAATCGGCCACCTGTTCTGGCATTGTATCACCAATTAACTCAGCTGCCACCGGCCACAACACATAATAAGTGCCAAACCATTGTTGCTCGAGGGTGTCCTGAGACCAGAGCTGTTTACCTTGGGCACTGATGCCTTGCCAGTGGTCACCTTTGTGCCCGGTCAGCAACAACAAACGATCGGGAGACAGCTCCAAGATCACCGGCACATTCAAGCGGGCAATTTGATTGAAGTTGCCCTGCCTGCGCAAGCATGCCATACCCAGCTCTTCAGCATCTGGGCAGGCATTGTGGGTCCACAACAAATCTTCATCTGGGTGCCACAATTGCAAATAACGTTGCCAAGTCACGGCATTGCTGGGGGTGGTGACTTTTTGTGATTGAGGCTCAATGGTGGTTTGCGTTTGTACTGGTTCGCTGGTCGTCACTTTTTCTGGCCACACCCACCACAGCAGCACAACCATGAGGGTCGCCACCGCAGCCACCCATGGCCAAGGTTGCGAATTTTTCAAGTCCAATACTTCCCTGGCCGCAATCTGAATGTGTTTGTTTTGAACGGTTGGACTTTCGTCGACATAGGCTGCCAATAAGGCCCGGTCACATAAAGTGTTGATCAAACGCGGTGTGCCTGCAGTCAATTGATGGATGCGCTTCACCAATGCAGGTTTGAATAGGTTGCGTTGGGCGCCCGCCACATGCAAGCGGTGTGCGATGTAGGCTTGCGTTTCTTTCGCAGACAAGGGTTCTAAATGAAAACGTGAGGTGATGCGCTGTGCCAACTGGCGCAAATCGCGCCGTTGCATGGTGGTTTTTAATTCAGGTTGTCCGATCAAAATGATTTGTAATAATTTTTGCTGGCTGGTTTCTAAATTGGTCAACAAACGCAACTGTTCCAGTGTGTCCCTGGGTAGGTTTTGTGCTTCATCAATGATAACGACCGTGTTTTTGCCTGCTTCATACCATTTCAACAGTTGTTCATTCAACTTTTCGATCAAGGCGCCCATTTGGGTCTTGATGCCTCGAGTAGATAAGCCAAACTCCTTATAAATGTTGTGTAACAATTCCAACGGGCTGATGTTGGGGTTGAGGATCAATGCCGCCTGTGTGTCCTCAGGCAATTTCTGTAAAAACAATCGACTGACTGTGGTTTTGCCGGTGCCCACTTCGCCGGTCAGTTGAACAAAACCGGCGCCACCGCCTCGGGTGACGCCATAGACCAAGTGAGCCAGAGACTCTTGGTGTTTCTCACTCAGGTAAACAAAGTCAGGATCAGGGGTGATCGAGAACGGCGTTTGTTTGAGTTGAAAGTGGTCTAAATACATTTCATTCTGTTATTCGAAAGCACTTAAGACGCCATCAATCATCACTGAGTTCCAATAAATCGGCATTGCCACCCACCGCTGAAATGTTGTTGGTGATGGTTTTCTCGGTCATGAACTGCCTCAAATAGCCAGGGCCTCCGGCTTTGGGGCCTGTGCCCGACAAACCCATGCCACCAAATGGCTGGACACCGACCACAGCGCCAATCATGTTGCGGTTGATGTAACAGTTACCTGCCTGGATTCGGTTGGCGATGTATTCTATGGTCTCATCAATACGAGAATGGATGCCCGTGGTGAGGCCATAACCGGTTGAATTGATGGCATCAATGACCTGATCCAATTCTTTGGCTTTAAAACGAATCACGTGCAAGAAAGGGCCAAAAATTTCTTGTGTCAGTTGGTCAATGGATGCCAACTCGACCGCATGGGGTGGGAAGTAATGTCCTTCCTCATCCGGCAAAGACAGGGCTTTGATGGGTTTGGCTTCAACGCCCATGCGCTCACGGTGCGATTGCAGTACAGACAGGGCCTTTTCATCAATCAAAGGACCCAGGTCCGTTGAAAAGTGTTCAGGGTGCCCAATCACCAATTCATCCATGGCACCTTTGAGCATGGTGATGACTTTGTCGGCCACATCGCTTTGAACAAACAAAACGCGCAAAGCCGAGCAACGTTGTCCGGCACTCAAAAATGCTGAATTGATGACGTCTTTGACCAGTTGTTCAGGCAATGTAGATGAGTCGGCAATCATGCAGTTTTGTCCACCGGTTTCGGCGATCAAAGTGGCAATCGGAGCGCCGTCCCTCAAGGCCAAGTTGCGGTTGATGATTTGCGCGGTGGCTGTTGAACCAGTGAACACCACGCCAGCGATGTCGTGGTTGTGGCACAGGTGATTACCGATGCGGCGGCCTTCGCCCACTATCAATTGAAAAACGGCTTTGGGCACGCCTGCTTGGTGGACCAATTGTGCGGTGTAATGGCCTATCAAAGTGGTTTGCTCGGCGGGCTTGGCGATGACACAGTTTCCGGTCACCAAAGCCGCCACGATTTGACCTGTGAAAATGGCCAAAGGAAAGTTCCAAGGGCTGATGCAAACAAAGACACCTTTGCCTTGACGGAACAAATGATTGCTTTCGCCGGTGGGACCAGGCATTTTCTCACCATGGCCATATTCATCCACGGCTTGTGCGGCATAATAACGACAAAAATCAACCGCTTCACGCAATTCCGAAACACAGTCAGCCAAAGTTTTGCCCGCTTCATGACGCAACAAGTGAATCAAGTGGGTGCTGTTTTGCTCCATCAAATCAGCCAGTTTCAACAAACAATCAGCACGGTGCTTCATGGTTGAGTCCCGCCAAGCAGGGAAAGCGGCTTTGGCTTGAGACACTGCAGCATCGAGGTCTTCGGTGCGGGTCCTTTGGTATTGGCCGACGACATGGCTCAAATCAGCGGGTGATTGGACATCCACGACTTCTTCATCGTCTTGATGCGCACAGGCAATCAGACTGCCAGCGGTGTGTGCATTGATTTTTTCTTGGCTCAATGCAGATTGAATGTCCTCAATGGCTTGCATGTTGCCCAAATTGATGCCTTGTGAATTCAAGCGATTGGCACCAAAAATGTCTTTGGGCAATGGCAGCTTGGGGTGTTTGTGTGTGTCGTTCTTTCGCACCTTGGCAATCGGGTCTTGGGTGATTTCATCCAAGCTCAAATTCAAATCAGTCAATCGGTTTACGAATGATGTGTTGGCACCATTTTCTAACAAGCGACGCACCAAGTAGGGCAACAGGTCTTCATGAGAGCCCACAGGTGCGTAGATGCGCACTGGGCGATTCAGGCCAGCAGGGTCAATCGTTTGTTTGTGGAGGGCCTGTCCCATGCCATGAAGTCTTTGGAACTCATACCCACCGGCATCACCTGCCATGGTGGCAATGGCCGCCACGGTGTTGGCATTGTGGGTGGCGAACTGAGGGTAAAACAAGCGGCGGTTGGCCAACAAAAACCTGCCACAAGCCAAATAAGAAACATCGGTGTTGACCTTGCGTGTGAAAACAGGGTAGTTATCCAAACCTTGTTCTTGAGCCCGTTTGACTTCGGTGTCCCAATAAGCGCCTTTGACCAGTCTGATGGGCATGATGCGGCCGTGTTTTTCGGCCAAGTCTGCCAGCCATTCCAACACCTTCAGCGCCCTTTTTTGATAGGCTTGCACCACCAGTCCAAAACCTTGGTAGTCGGTGAGTTGTTGATAGACGGCTTCAAAAACGCGCAGCGAAATCTCTAAACGGTCAGCTTCTTCGGCATCGACCGTAACGGCCACATTCAATGATTTGGCGTGTTCGACCAAAGTCAATACCTTGGGCGCCAGCTCTTCTAATACGCGTTCGGCATTGGCCACTTCATATCGAGGATGCAGTGCCGACAATTTAATGGAGATGCTGGATGCATCTTGGATGTCTTTTTTCTTGTTGGCATCAGCGATGCTGGCTATGGAAGACATGTAGGCATCAAAATAACGGTCGGCATCTGCTTGAGTCAATGCCGCCTCACCCAGCATGTCATAGGAGTATCGATAGGCTTTGAAGTCTTTTTTGGTGGCTCGTTTCAAGGCTTCCTTGATGGTTCTGCCCATGACGAACTGTTTGCCCATCATCTGCATGGCTTTGTGGATGCCTTGACGGATAACTGGTTCACCTGTTTTATTGATGAACTTATCCAATGCACGAGACATGCCCCTTTTGGAGTCATCAACATCAACGATTTTTCCAGTCAGCATCAAACCCCAGGTCGAGGCATTGACGAACAGAGAATCGGACTTGCCCAGATGAGATTTCCAGTCGGCCTCGGCGATCTTGTCCTTGATCAGTTTATCGGCGGTGTCTTTATCTGGGATGCGCAACAAGGCCTCTGCCAGACACATCAATAAGATGCCTTCTTTAGATGACAGATCATACTCTTTCATGAAGGCGTCAATACCGTCCATGTCATCAATCTGGTCACGGACATTGTTGACCAGTTGTTCAGCCAATGTTTTGATGGCTTGTCGTTGTTTGGCGCCGGGGTTGGCGGCATCAATCAGTTGATTGACCAATGCGTCTTCATCAGCCAAATAATCGTTGGCAAAAGGCAAGGGGGCTACAGTCATCAGTATTCAGATAAAAAC